>CAYTTQ010000001.1:0-97320 GCA_964440795.1 uncultured Desulfobacterales bacterium
CGAACCAAATCCGAGCGCCCATTCTGTGAAGTTATTTTTGCGCGAACCCTTACTTCACGCCATAGCACGTCATCCCCATCCACCGTGCAAACCTTACAATGGAGGAAATTCGGCCCGAGACGACACATTATCCAAAGGTCTCAGAAAACCTGCCACTTACCCCTAAATCTTCTTCAATTCGCAACAACTGATTATATTTGGCAATACGATCGGTCCGAGAGGCGGATCCCGTCTTAATCTGTCCCGCATTGACGGCTACCGCCAAATCAGCAATGAAAGTGTCTTCCGTCTCCCCGGAACGGTGGGATATGATCGTTTCATAGGCCGCATCCTTTGCCATTGCAATCGTTTCCAACGTTTCGGTCAACGTGCCGATCTGGTTCAGTTTGATCAAAATCGCGTTGGCAATGCCCCGATCCATACCTTTTTGGAAAATCTTGGGATTGGTAACAAATATGTCATCCCCCACGATCTGTATTTTAGCCTCCAATCGCTCCGTCATTTTTTCCCACCCCACCCAATCCTGTTCGGCCAAACCATCTTCAATCGAAAGGATGGGATACGAATCAATGAGCTCTTCGTAATAATCGATCAGACCATTAGCCCCCACGCCTTTTCTGCCTTCTCCGGAAAGGGTATATTTCCCTTTGATGTAAAACTCATTTGCCGCAGCATCCAAGGCCAAGCCGACATCGCTTCCCGGTTTATATCCCGCTTTTTCTATCGCCGTAATAATGAGACGAAGCGCCTCCTCATTAGAGTCTAAATCGGGGGCAAACCCACCTTCATCGCCCACGGCCACGTTATGCCCGGCCTTTTTCAAAACCGCCTTCAAGCTATGAAACGTCTCCGTACCCATACGTATGGCATCGGCGAAGGTCTTGGCCCCGATAGGCACGATCATAAATTCCTGAATATCAAGATTGTTGGCGGCATGGGCACCACCGTTAACGATATTCATCAAGGGAACCGGCAAGGTTTTGCCCGCAATACCGCCAATATATCGATACAAAGGCAAACCAAAGGCCTGGGCCGCCGCTCTGGCTGTCGCAAGAGATACACCCAGCATGGCATTGGCGCCCAGCTTTGTTTTGTTGGCGGTCCCGTCCAGTTCCATCATGTACCGATCCAACACTTCCTGTTCAGAGGCATCCATGCCGATGAGCGCCGGGCCAATGGTATCCTGCACATTGGAAACCGCTTGGGCAACGCCCTTTCCCCCATACCGCTTTTTACGTTTGTCTCTCAGTTCCAAGGCCTCGCGTTTTCCCGTGGAAGCTCCGGAAGGAACGGCAGCCCGCCCCATATAACCACTGGAAACAATAACATCCACTTCCACAGTCGGATTTCCCCGAGAGTCAAGGATTTCCCTGGCAGCAACGTCAATAATTTCAGTCATGGCACCCCTCCCTTTTTTGATGAACTCGTAAGAAGTTTCATACGAGATATTCAGCCGCTAATAAAACATAAAACATCAAATTGTGTCAATTGTGATCCTTGACTTAAACGCCAAAAGTAAATAAAACACAGACCCATGAGAGACACCATCCGGAACATGATACACGACGCCTTGGTGTCGGCCCTTGACGCGGGCGCGCTCCAGCCATTGTCGAGTCCACCGTCGATTGCGGTTGAAATCCCCAAACAGTCCGCAAACGGAGACTTCAGTACCAATATTGCCATGACGATGGCGTCGTCCCAGAGGAAGCCGCCCCGAGAGATTGCCGACACCTTGATCGCCCACCTTAACGATCCGGAAGGCTTTCTCGCTAAGGTGGAGGTTGCCGGGCCCGGATTCGTCAATTTCTTTGTAACACCGGACCACTGGTATGTCGTATTAAAGGCGGTTCATCGACAAGGCCGGACGTATGGTACCTCCGACTTCGGTCGGGGGAAGCGTGTTCAAGTGGAGTTTGTAAGCGCCAACCCTACCGGTCCGCTTCATGTCGGTCATGGTCGCTGTGCCGCTGTAGGAGACACACTGGCCGCCGTCATGAAAACAGCAGGATACGATGTGGAGCGGGAATATTATGTCAATGATTCGGGGCGCCAGATTCATACACTCGGGAATTCGGTTTTTCTGCGGTACCGCCAGTTGCACGGCCACAATGTTGAATTTCCGGCGGACGCTTATCAGGGAGAATATATAAAAGATTTGGCCCAGGCCGTATCGGACCGGCAAGGAACGCAACTCTTGGAGCTGCCCGAAAACGAGGCCATAGAAAGCTGTGCCCAATTTGCAGCGGAAAAGATTTTGACGGAAATCAAGGCAGACCTGGCAGCTTTCAACGTCTCATTCGACTCCTGGTTTAGTGAGCAACACCTGTTTAATACGAATCGTGTCGAACTGGTGGTGGCGGGACTGAGAGAGAAAGGGGTTGTCTATGAGCATGCCGGAGCCCTTTGGTTTCGAACCTCGGATTATGGCGACGAAAAGGATCGTGTGGTTGTTCGCGCTAATGGCCTGGCAACCTACTTCGCCTCGGACATCGCCTATCATGAGGAGAAATTCGAACGGGGATTCGACCGGGTCATCGACGTCTGGGGAGCCGATCATCATGGATATATTCCCAGGGTTTCGGCGTCCGTCCAGGCGATGGGTTACGAAAGAACCAGGCTGGGATTCGTGCTGGTTCAATTGGTCAACCTGCTCCGCGGCGGCAAGCCGGTGGCAATGTCTACGCGTGCAGGAGAATTTGTCACGCTTCGGGATGTAATACGGGAAGTGGGAAAGGATGCCGCCCGATTCTTATTCCTGATGCGTCATTACGAGAGCTCCCTTGATTTTGATCTCGAGCTGGCCAAGAAACAGTCAAACGAAAATCCGGTCTATTATGTCCAATACGTCCATGCCAGAATTTCAAACATTCTGAAGAGGGCCCAATCCCAGGGATACGGAACGGCTACCTGGCAAGAAGATTTTCCGGAACTCATCAACCTGCCCGAAGAAATTCAACTCATTAAGCTGATGGAACGTTATCCGGAAGTAATCATTCAAAGTGCACGGCTTCTGGAACCCCACCGGATCCCATTTTATCTAAAGGAGTTGGCAGGAGCCTTTCATACCTATTATCATGATCGAAACAAACACCAGGTGGTAAGCGACAACCCGCGCCTGACGATGGCTCGGCTTTTCCTCGTATCGGGTATTCGTATCATCATTCGAAACGGACTCACCCTAATGGGGGTGTCGGCACCGGAAAACATGTAGGAAATTTCATAAAACGATGGCTGCTAAAACTTCGCAAACGAGCAAAACCAAGAAAAAGACACCATCGAAGAAGAAGTCTTCCTTGAGTTTTACCAGGAAGGAGTTATTCCTCTGGTTGGGGGTGATCTTCTTATCCATGGTGTGGATGTTTATTTTGGGAATCATCGTAGGCCGGGGCCTTTCACCGGTCCGTTTTGACGTGGAAGAACTCAAAGAAGAACTGGTTGCCTTAAAACAGGAGGCCTTGAAGGCCAAGGAAAAAGCAAGCCAACCTGAGGAAGAGGCGGATGAAAGACACTTGGGCTTCTACGATATCCTGACCGAAAAGAAAGAGATGGCCCGCTTGAAGTCTTTAGAGAACGTGAAAAATGGGTCCGGTCAAGAAGATACCATTGCCACGAGTCTCGAAACTTCGAGTAGAAAGGACCCGCAGAAGAAGCCGCCGGCAAAACGATCGGAGCGGGAAACGCCGGCCCGAAAAGTCGTGGAGACTTCGTCTCCAGCCCGCTACACGCTTCAGATCGCCTCGTTTCGGGACACAACGAGGGCGAAAGCATTCATTTCCACTCTGGAATCGAAAGGATATGACGCTTATCAGGTCGCTGCCCACGTAGATGGAAAAGGAATCTACCACCGGGTTAGGATCGGGCACTTCCGCCATAAACAGGCGGCACGCAAGCTTCTGGCACAACTCAAACAAGACAATCTGAACCCGCTTCTGATACAGGAGTAGAAGATAAAATTTTACCCATTAAGCACCAGCGGGGGGGTGCTCGCATACAGATTGAGAGGAAGCGTATATTTCACCATGAAGATTGAAAAAGAAGAAATCATCCATGTAGGCAAGCTCGCCAGGCTTCATCTGGACGAAGCGGCGGTTGAGTTGTATGAAAGACAACTCGATGATGTGTTATCGTATATGGAAACATTGAATCGGCTGAACACGCAAGACATAACACCGACCTCTCACGTTGTTTCCGTAACCAATGTATTTCGGGCCGATACCGTCACCCCGTCCCTCTCTCGGGAAACCGCACAGGCCAACGCGCCGGAACGCGAGGACGGCACATTTGTGGTACCCAAGATTATCGAATAGAAAGTGGGCACGCCGTGGAACTTTGCCAACTGACCATACATGAAGCCCATGACCGATTGATAAGGAGGGAAATCAGTTCGGTGGAACTCACCACCGCGGTGTTCGATCGTATCGCGGCCGTTGACGACAAAGTGGGCGCTTATATCACCCTGTTTGAAGATGACGCTTTGGCTCAGGCTGAAAAGGCGGATGCCTTGATCGGCCAAGGCCGTGTAACACCGATCACAGGTATTCCTTTGGCCATTAAAGACGTCTTGTGCATGCAGAATACCCGAACCACGTGCGGTTCTAAAATCCTGGAAAATTTTGTTCCCGTTTATGACAGTACCGTCGTTCAACGGCTTAAAGATAACCACGCGGTCATTGTCGGCAAAACCAACCTGGACGAATTTGCCATGGGCTCGTCAAACGAGCACTCCGCTTACCATCCAACCCGTAACCCCTGGGACTTGACTCGAATTCCGGGAGGCTCCAGCGGAGGATCGGCTGCCGCCACCATTGCCGGTGAGTGTATCGCCGCGCTGGGAACGGACACCGGGGGATCTATTCGGCAACCCTGCTCTCATTGTGGTATTGTCGGGTTAAAGCCGACCTACGGAAGGGTTTCTCGCTTCGGTCTTGTCGCCTTTGCCTCATCTCTTGACCAAGCAGGGCCTATCGCCAAAGACGTTACTGATTGCGCTTTGCTCATGAACGAACTATTCGGCTACGATTCCAAAGATTCGACATCCGTTTCCTTGGAAGTACCGGATTACACAAAAGCACTCCAACCGGGCGTGGAGGGACTTGTTGCCGGCATCCCCAAAGAATACTTTATCGAAGGGATGGACGCAGATGTAGCAGCAGCGGTAGACAAAGCGATCAAGTCATTGGAAGCTCTGGGGGTAACCTTGAAAGAGGTTTCCCTGCCCCACACCGATTACGCTGTTGCCGCGTATTACATTATTGCCCCCGCTGAAGCCAGTTCAAACTTGGCCCGCTATGACGGTGTGAAGTACGGGCTTCGTGACGCTTCGTCGAGTGATTTAATCGAGATGTATCAAAATACCCGATCGAGAGGATTCGGGCCGGAAGTGCAAAGACGCATTATCATCGGTACCTATGCCTTGTCCGCGGGGTACTACGATGCGTACTATAAAAAAGCATCGCAGGTTCGAACACTTATTACAGACGATTTCAAACAGGCCTTTCGGTCTTGCGATGTGCTCCTGGGGCCGGTGGCGCCTTCTCCGGCCTTCAGGCTTGGAGAGAAACTGGATGATCCCCTGTCCATGTATTTATCGGATATCTTCACCCTGCCGGCCAGCTTGGCCGGTATCCCGGGTATTTCCGTGCCTTGCGGATTCAGCAAGGAGGGCCTCCCCATCGGACTTCAGATTTTGGGGGGTCATTTTGCCGAAGAGACACTCATACGGGTCGCGTATAACTTTGAGCAGACCACTGATTTCAAAGATAAGAAACCGGGATTGACCGGGCTGGAAACATCTGCCGGCCATGCGTAATCCATAAACAGTATCTCAATTGCTTGGAAACGATTCGTTTTTTTAACCCAGCGTATTAGCGGTTCGGGAGGAAAAAGAACATGAGTATTCAACCGGAAGGAGAAGACATAAAAAAGGCCACAAAGTGGATATCCGAAGCACGCACGGATAATCCAAGCGCAAAATTGTCTGACCTGGTCCAAAAGGCTTGTGCCAGATTCGACTTATCTCCCAGCGATTGCGAATTCCTCTCTCGGTTTTTCTCGGAAAAACCATCCGGGTAGCCCCATATCCCCATGCCCCGCATAAAGACCTTATCCGAGATTTTATCAAACAAAATCGCTGCCGGTGAGGTCGTTGAACGGCCTGCTTCCGTAGTCAAGGAACTGGTGGAAAATGCCATTGATGCCGATAGTTCCAGAATTAACGCAGACCTGGAGAAAGGCGGCCGCAGGGTCATTCGAGTCTCTGACAACGGCCGGGGCATGGACCGGGAAGATGCCCTGTTAGCGACGGAACGATACGCCACCAGCAAAATCTACGGCGAGGAGGACCTTTTTTCCATATCCACGCTGGGATTTCGCGGCGAGGCACTGCCCAGTATCGCATCCGTATCGAAAATGGAGATTACCACCAAGACGCGAGCGCTTGATGCAGGCACCAAGGTGGTCATCCATGGCGGGCGCACTGAAGCCGTCTCCAGCGTCGGCGCTGCGCCGGGTACGGTGGTGACAGTGGAGGAATTGTTTTACAACACACCGGCAAGAAAAAAGCACCTCAAGACCCAACAGACCGAAGTCGGTCATGTGACCGACACATTTGCCCGAATCGCAATGGCCCGACCGAACATCCACTTTACCCTGTCCCACAACGGCAAGATCCTTGCGGACTGGGAATCCACCTCGAACTGGGCGTTTCGAATCACCGAGGTATTAAAAGGGGACCTTGAGAAAGACCTCTTTGAACTTGAGTCTGCTGTTGACGATGTTCGGATTTGGGGGCTTATCGCCTCGCCTCACATTACGCGGTCCAATGCCAAAAGTCAGTATGTATATGTCAACGGCCGGCCGGTACGAGACCGCGTCCTGTACCATGCGGTCGTACAGGGGTACGAACCCTACCTCACCAAGGGTAAATCCCCGGTAGTGGTTATTTTCATTACGCTGCCGTGCGACCAGGTGGACGTAAACGTGCACCCTACGAAACGCTCCGTTCGTTTTGACTCCCCCAGGTTGATCCATGATACCATGGCCAGGGCCATACGAGACAGGATCAAGGATCTGAGCCGGCCGGTCTGGCCAAAAGCCCCATCCCCAAACACTCCATTCGAACCCCGGCAGGATGAAAACCCACCGTCTTTTGAGTCCAGAATCGGTGAACCGGTTCCCCCCTCCTTTCAAGATGCGATCAAAACCGGCCCGCCAACCCAGACTCCCTTGTGGCGCACTGAGGGATTTGGGCATCTGACGGTCATCGGACAACTCCATAATACATATATCCTTTGTGAATCACCGGAAGGTTTGATCCTTATTGATCAACATGCTGCCCACGAACGGGTGGTCTTCGAAACCCTTCGAACAAATTACAGACAAGCTCAGCCCCGCTCACAAGGTCTACTGATACCGGAAAAGGTTGAACTGGGCTATCGGGAGGCCGGCATTCTCGATTCGATAAGGTCGGACCTGCTGGCCGTGGGCCTGGAAGTGGAACCCTTCGGGGGAACGACCTACTTGATTCGCTCAGTTCCTCAAATACTATCCCAAAAGGCCACGGCCCCGTTGGTCATGGAAATCGTTGAAAAAGTGGCCGAAATGGATTTGTCTTCCGGTCTCGAGCGCGCAATCGACGCCTGTCTTATTGTCATGGCCTGCCACGGGGCAATCAGGGCAGGCAAAAAAATGACCGTTGAAGAAATGGAAACCCTGTTGAAGCAACTCGACAGACTCGACGACCCGACACATTGTCCTCACGGGCGCCCCACGGTGATCAGAAAACGTGTTTACGATATCGAAAAGGCTTTCAAGAGGATTACCTAAGGCATGGCAAAGAGATCCGGACAACAATCCGAGCAGCGCGTTTGGCGCCGGAAAACGCAGACCCTTCTAAAGGCGTTCGAACCCAACGACGATGTATCTGTTTTCATAAAGCCCGATCCGGACTCCATGGCAAGTGCATACGCACTCAAGCGCCTCTTGTGGCGGAAGGTCCGTAACACCACCCTTGTTTGCATCAGCCCGGTCGAACGGCTGGACAATCTCACGATGAAGGAACTATTGAAAATTCCGCTGACTCAGATGGTAGACGCCGATTTTTTAACGAAAGTTCACGGGGTCGGCTGGATTTTCGTGTCCGGTGTTTACGAAGACAAACTCATCGTCGTCTTTCGCAATGACGGATACCTGAAGAATGCGGGGAAAACGGCCGTCCGTGCTTTTGGAGATCTGGGGTCGGCGGGGGGGCACAAAGGGTCGGCCAGGGCGGAGATTCCGCTCGACACGCTTCGTGAAAACGGGGTGAGGGCCTATAGTTCGGATCTGGTTACACTTGTCAGAAACCGGCTCAAGTTCTAATTTATCCTTGCCGTGGGATTCGCACCGTTCGAGGTTACGCGAACCGTCCTGGCACCACGTCAGGACGATTCGTCATCAGATTCCGGTACGAGTCCCAAAGCCTTGGCACGTTTTTGCCATAACTGCCGGGCAAAATGCTGCATATCCGTTGTTTCATCCGTTTCATCGACCACCTCCACGCCGACGATGGTTTCCAAGAGGTCTTCCATGGTTACGATGCCGGAGGTGCGCCCATATTCGTCCACCACCATGGCGATCAGTTGCTTTTGTTCCAGCAATCGGTCGAATAACCGAGGGAGGCTTAGCGTTTCCGGAACGACGAGAATCGTTCTAGCGAACCGATCCAGTTTCTCCTCGGTTTCTCCTCGTGCTGCAGCCAAGAGAATGTCGCTGTTTAACACATAGTGTTGCAGGCTGTCTCCGTCGGTGGCATGGAGGGGAATGCGCGAAAAGGGCGATTGGCGATCCAGAAGTTCCGCCACGGTCATGTCTTCAGGCAAACTGAACACGACGGAGCGGGGCGTCATGATATCCTTGGCCCTGAGTGACCCAAACCGCATAAGATTTTGCAAAATGTGTGATTCGATTTCCTGAAACACACCTTCCTTTACCCCCAAATCGGCGAGGGCGTGAAATTCGTCTCGACTCACTACGGATGCATAGCGACCACCGGCCAACAATTGGGTAATTTTTTGTGAAAGGATCACCAGGGGATAAAGACACCACATCAACCCCTGCAATATATAGGTCCCGGTGGGAGCCAGTTGCCGCCAATACAAGGCACCCAGGGTCTTGGGAATGATCTCAGAAAAGACCAAAATCAGGAGTGTAAGCACTGCGGATACAACTCCGACCCAGGCATCGCCGAATAGCTTGGTTGCTTGAGATCCCACCCCGGCGGCCCCTACCGTGTGGGCAATTGTATTCAGGCTCAAAATGGCTGCCAGGGGGCGATCGATGTCCTGCTTCAAGCGACCGAGCCGAGCACCGATCTTGGTCCCCTTTTTTTCCAAGGCCACGGCGTAACTCGGGGTTACCGAAAGGAGTAGGGCCTCGAGAATCGAGCACAGAAACGAAAAAAACAGGGCCGTAAACAAATAGACAAATAGCAAAGACATTTCTGTAAGTCCTTATCTCATTCCATTAAACGGATATCACCAGCCACCTACGCGTTTTTAAAACCCCAAATGCCTGCATCATTATGACGGAAACAAAAACGGTTTCCTCATCATAAAGACCGAGGGGTTCGTCCCGCTCAAACACCAAGTTAAACATATCACGCAGAACCGGTTTTTTTCAACAAGCGTATCATCCACTTGATTTAAGGGCTCACGCAAGGTAAGAACAGATTTGGAAGGATCGGCCTCTAAGGCCGGCCCTCCAGGACGTACCGCTTGAGATAAAATGGAGAGGGTCGTGGTCACTCAAGTTTCGCACCCCCTATTTCAACCCGACCGCCTCCAATGCGGGACTCTACAGCCGTCAATATGCAGGAAGGTGCGGGAAGGAATTTCGTTGAACGAGGGCCTACACGGATAGAGCCCACCTTCCTTTCGGGAACCGCCTGACGGATTTGTAGGCCCGAGTGAAGCGGAGTTCCTTCCCGCACCGGGCGAAGCGCTTGCAAAACCGTTCAAACGTTGTGCGGACATCCTGCAAAGGATTATCGAGGGCATTTAACTGCTATTTCCAAGCGTTACACTGGGTGCGAAACTTGAGGTGGTCAGTAGCCGGGGAGTCAGGATGGAGAATTTGAGCAGTGTTCTTGTTTTTTCAAATGAACCGAGACGGCGCTTTGGATCGGCCGCTCATCAGCCGCTAGAGTCGACTCGCTCTTTCAATTCTTTGCCGGCCTTAAAAAACGGCAGTTTCTTCTGGGGAACCTCGACAACCTGACGGGTTTTTGGGTTTCGGCCCATATATCCTCTGTACTCCTTCACATAAAGGCTGCAAAACCCCCTGATTTCTACTCTGTCCCCCTCAGAAAGGGAATCGGTCATTTTGTCAAAAAACAAATCGACGACCTCCGCTGCTTTTGGTTTCGTTAGTTCGGACTTACTTGCCAACACCTCAATGAGGTCAGACTTGTTCATATGAATCCTCCCAGACACATAGTGGGTTTATTCTCATAGATGATATTTTGCAAAATGTCAAGGAATATAAAATTCTTAGCATGCTTTTGGCGGTGGATTTAGGTATCCCTTCAACTGTTGTCATCTCATCCGACTCCGTGGTAAGAAAGAAATTATGACTGACGCAACATCAAAAAGAAAACCCGACCCGGCTCGGATGCAAGTGCTGAGAAGTCTCCCGATCGATGTCAAGCAACAACTCACCAAGGAAGAGGCGGACGCGTTTCTTTATGAAGACGTTTGGCCCGATGCGCTCTACGAAAAGCTAAAGGATTTCTTGGTGGAAAGCACCGACGAGTAAAGATTTTTGCTGCTTTAGCAAGGGCAAGGCAAAGATGTGACAACTCAACACATCGGCATTGGTCTTAGAATTCAATACTGTTAGGCGTTCTGGGAAAGGGAATGACATCTCGGATGTTGCGAATGCCGGTAAGAAACATGAGCAAACGCTCGAATCCCAGACCGAAACCGCTGTGGGGGGCCGTGCCGAAGCGCCGGGACTCGAGATACCACCAGTAATCATCTACCGGCAACCCCATTTCCTTTATCCGCGCTTCCAGCACCTCCGGTCGTTCTTCCCGCTGGCTACCACCGATGATTTCCCCGATTTGCGGCACCAAAATGTCCATTGCCGCAACCGTGTTTTTGTCATCGTTCACTCTCATGTAGAACGGCTTTATTTCCTTTGGATAGTTATAGACGACCACCGGTTTCTTAAAATAGACCTCCGTCAGGTACCGTTCGTGTTCAGACTGAAGGTCTTTGCCGAAATCGACGTCGTATTCAAAATCTCTCTTTGAGTCTTTTAAGAGTTGAATGGCCGTCCCATAATCGACACGCTCAAAATCGGACGTCAAGATATTGTCAATCCTATCCAGAAGAGATTTGTCGACAAACTTGGCAAAAAGGGCTATATCTTCAGCACAGTCTTGCCGCACCGCCTCCGTCAGGTATTTTAGAAGTGCCTCGGCCACATTGATATTTTCGTTAAGGTCACAAAAGGCCATTTCGGGCTCAACCATCCAAAATTCAGCCACATGCCTGGACGTATTCGAATTCTCCGCCCGAAAGGTAGGTCCGAACGTGTACACATCGCCCAGCGCCAAGGCCAGCATCTCTGCTGAAAGTTGGCCGGAAACGGTCAACCCCGCCTCTTTTCCAAAGAAGTCTCTCGAATGATCTACTTGGCCTTCTCTGACAGCCAGATCCAACAGATCCAACGTGGTCACCTTAAAGAGTTCGCCGGCACCCTCACAATCCGACCCGGTGAGTATTGGGGTATGGACGTATTGAAATCCGCGATCCTGAAAAAACGTATGAATGGCGTGAGAGACTTGTGACCGAATGCGAAAGACAGCACCATATTTGTTCGTTCTCGGACGAAGATGCGCAATGCCCCGCAAAAATTCATCGCTGTGACGTTTTTTTTGTAAGGGATAATCATCTGGCGCCATGCCGATGATGTTCACCCGGGTGGCCCGAATCTCCCATTTTTGGCCTTTTCCCGGCGATTCCACCAGGCTCCCCCACACCGCCACGGCAGAACCCGTGGTCAGCCCTTCGACATCCTCGTAATTGTCCACCGAACGATCAACGATGACCTGCACGTTCTTTAAACAAGACCCGTCGTTGACTTCGATAAAAGAAAAGTCCTTGGAACTACGCTTGGTACGGACCCATCCCTTCACCACGACATCATCCAACGGAAGGTCAGAGGATAGGAGTTTTTTGATCTTTGTCCGCTCAGCCATCGCATCCCCGCACTTTGATCGGAGTCATCTCCGAGCTCCATGGCTCATTCCAAGACATGGATATTCTTCCTTTTGCATATTTCCTTGAGGGCCTCCGGCCACACCGAAACGGTCACTTCCCCCAGATGGGCCGTCCGCAACAAGTACATGAACGTTCTGGCCTGTCCGATCCCTCCCCCCACACTTAAGGGAATTTCATCATTGAGTATCGCCTGATGGTACGGAAACTTCAGAAAATCCTCTTGCCCGGCGACCTGGAGTTGCAGTTTCAGGGTCTCTTTGGTCACCCGGATGCCCATGGAAGTCAGTTCATGGCGGCGTCGGGTCACCGGATTCCACACCAGAATATCCCCGTTTAAGCCGTGGTACGGGTCCCCATCTTTCACCAAAGTTCGGGTAATCCAGTCATCGTAGTCAGCCGCTCGCAACTCGTGGGGATACCCATCTTTTAAGGGCTGACCGATGCCGATAATAAAAATGGCCGGGGACTTTTCTTGAAGCATCCGGTTTTCCCTTTCCTTTCGGGGTAAATCCGGATACAAATCAAGAATCTCCTCGGCATGATAAAAGGCGATGTCTTCGGGGATAGGGGCATATCGGGGTTGCGCCAGGGCCGGAAACATTTCTTCCACCATCTGCCCGGCCTCCCGAATGACTTTCCAGATCTTTGTCACCACGTCCCTCAAAAAGTCGAGATTCCTGTCTTCAGCGGTAATCACCTGCTCCCAGTCCCACTGATCCACGTAAGCACTATGATCATGGTCCAGAAAGTAATCTTTTCGAACCGCCCGCATGTCCGTGCATATCCCTTGCCCGACCGCACAGCCGAATTGCTTCAGCGCCAAGCGTTTCCATTTGGTCGCCGCCTGGACCACCTGAGCCTGTATGGGGGGATCCAGCCCCAACCCACACGGAAACTCGATGGGGGTTCGTGACCCGTCCCGATCCAAGTAATCATTCATGCCGCTGTCTCTATCGACGATTAACGGGACCTGAACCATTTGCAGGTTCAGTTCTCGGCACAGATGGGTTTCAATATAGTCTTTGACGGCGAACACCGCCTTCATTCGTTCCAAGGGCGAAAGGAGGGACTCATAATCATCGGGCAGATCCGCTTCTAATTCGTCGTAATTACCAATTCCCGGCCCCGCCAGATCCGCCGTCTTGTCCGTCATCGGATATTCCTTCCGTTTATTAACGTTTCGTTTAAAGGTAAAAGCCGCGTCACAGTGTGGGTTCTCCTTTCGCCGTCCCTGTCACGACACCTGATATTTCGCTTTGACCCGAAGAAGCCCCGGACTATTGTGAAAGTACATCAGGCTGGAACCACACCCCCGTTCCATAAAAAAGGTCTCCAGCGCATCAAACAGGACCGGCTGTGACGGCCAGGTAAAGCCCTTTTCCCGGCGCCGCATCGCCTGCCATACCTTTAACGCCTCAGGTGCGTTCTCGAAGACTTCGTCCCGGGCCGGCTTACACAAGAACATCTCACACACAATAGGCTTGATGCGCCACAAACAGCCGTTAGTACCCAGATAAACACATTTCTTGCCGGGATCGCACCTCAAGGCCTGTTTCAAACTGTGAATCTCTTCGCTTGAAGAAACCAGGAGATTGACGACAATATCGGCAAAAAAAGTGGTAATGCCTTCTCGACCGCAACAAACACTTTCTCCACTCAGATAACACCGATGGGCACATATTGCCGAGAAGTGCGTATCCAGAAAACGATCGACATCCCGCCGGAAAGTCAGATAATCCGCTATGTTTTGCTCGAGCCCGTTCCGGACACCCTGGGAAAGACCGCCCAGGCATGCCAAGACCCCGTTGATCGTTTGCAGCTGTTCCGCGTTGTATTCACTCAATCTTAAACTCAATAATTTTCAGTACCCGATTCTGTGAATCCACCACTTCGACTCGCCAGTCTCCGATCTCCATGGGTCGGATGATCTTGGAGCTATATGTCCTGAAGTTACTTGAACGGATGTCCAACGGAACCCGGGCACGCTCGATATCCCCGAAAAACCAAACATGGACAATCCGGGTATCCGTTTGGGCACCGTAAATCCGTGTCAGACAATAAAGCTTCCCGACATCCGCCGGAAATACCACATCCTTCTCCACACATTCGTGTTCCACCACATCAAGACATATCGCAGCATCGACCACTTCCAGTTGATTCGTTTGTTCCGTCTGCCCCATGCCGCTACATGGCAAAAAGAGCGTTACGACGACAACCGTCCAGCAAAGACATATCCATTGTTTCATGATCCTATTCCTTTCTCAATGCCGCAAGAACCAGCCGACGTTTTATCGGAGATGGACGACACATTGGTGTAATAGGCCAAGATAGCCTCACAAAGGCCGGGAATCGTATACTCGGTTGCTTCGATGTCAACATTGAATCCCAACTGAGTCGCTGTCTCGGCCGTTATGGGACCGATACAGGCCGTTTTGACACCGGTCATCAATTCTTCAAACCGATCCGGAGGTACTGCGGCCTTAAAATTCTTCACCGTCGACGAGCTGGTAAAGGTTACCAGATCGACGGTATGATCTTCCAGGCGTCCAATCAACCTGTTCATCCCTTCGGAGACCTGTTGGGTTTGATAGGCGGCGATTTCATCCACGTGCCCTCCCATTTTTCGAAGTTCCACCGGGAGTATGGGTCTGGCTTCCCTGGCCCGAGGAAGCAAAATACGTTTTCCATCCAAGGTCTCGTCCTGGAAGGCATCAATGACCGATTCAGCAACGTAATTTTCCGGGATAATGTCGCTTTTTAGGCCGAAATCGCGCAAGCGTCTTGCCGTGGCAGGCCCAATGGTGGCCGTTCGGACCCCGCCCAGGGACCGCACGTCTCTACCTTGCTGAAATAACCGTTCAAAAAAGAAATTCACCCCATTGACACTGGTCAAAACCAGCCAGTGATACCGCTCGAGTCTTTCTATCGCCCGATCCAAGGGTGACCAGTCATCCGGCGGTACCACCTGAATGGTAGGACATTCCAGACATTCTGCACCCAAGGCGGAGAGCCTGGCCACCAGTTCGCTGGCTTGCTGTCGTGTTCGGGTCACCACCACCGTCTTTGCGAAGAGCGGCTTTTCCTCAAACCAGTTTATTTGGTCCCTCAGCTCCACCACCTTTCCCACTACGATGACCGCCGGCGGCTTGAGTCCGGACTCCCGTACACGATCCACAATAGTATCCAAGGTACCGACCACGGTGAACTGCGAAGGCGTCGCCCCCCACCGAACAACGGCGGTCGGCGTCTGCGGATCCCGCCCGCCGACAATGAGCCGCTCAACGATATCGGCCAGGTTCTTGACGCCCATAAAGATGACCAAGGTGCCCACACCGGCGGCCAGCTTGGACCATTCGATTGTGGATACCAGCTTCGTGGGATCCTCATGGCCTGTTACAAAGGCCACACTTGTGTTGTATCCACGCATGGTCAGGGGGATACCCGCAAAGGCCGCGGCCGCCACCCCGGCCGTAACTCCCGGCACTACCTCAAAAGGAATCCGGTGAGCTGCGAGGACCCTTGCCTCTTCACCCCCGCGTCCGAAAATAAACGGATCACCCCCCTTCAGGCGGACGACGGCACGCCCTTGCCGCGCCTTGTCAACGAGCATCTGGTTTATGGCTTCTTGATGGACGGTGTGCTTACCCTGTTTCTTGCCCACATAAATGGTTTCCGTGCCGGCTGGGACATGCTGTAACAAATTGGCCGCCAAAAAATCATATATGACCACATCGGCCTCATGCAAACATTTCACACCTCTCAATGTGATTAAATCCGGCATGCCGGGACCGGCCCCGACCAAATAGACCTTGCCCACGCTCATCCCTGTACGTCCTGTGCCGAGCGACCGTATACCTCGGCGAGGATTTCCCTGCCGCCTTGTGCCAAAAGCCGATCCGCCAATTGTTGACCCAGATCCTGTCGCCGTTCCACAGGCCCGGAGACTGTCTCCCGCAGCAGTAGAGAGCCATCCACTTCCGAGATAAGCCCCGTGAATTCGATCGCTTGACCAACAAGCTTCGCTTGTCCGGCGATCGGGACCTGACATCCCCCTTCCAAACGGGCCAAAAAGGCCCGCTCTGTCTCCACGGTGACTCGCGTTTCTCTGTCGTCCAACGGAGCGATTAAGGCCTTGGTATCCTCATCCGCCTCTCGCATTTCTATAGACAGCGCCCCCTGGCCGATGGCCGGTAACATGATCGCGGCTGGAATGTACTCGGTAATATGTTCCGCAAGACCCAATCGGATAATACCTGCCGCTGCCAAGATGATGGCGTCCAGGTCTTCCGTTTCCAGTTTTCCGAGTCGCGTATTCAGATTCCCCCTCAAACCACACACCACGATATCCGGCCGTAAATGGCGAACCTGGGCACCCCGTCTCAGACTGCTGCTGCCCAACCGAGCACCCTGGGGCAGCTCATCAAAAATTTTGGCGTCCTTGGATATCAATACGTCTAAGGGATTTTCCCTCTTGGGCACGGCGCCGATGCACAGCCCCGGCGGCACCTCCGCAGGCATATCCTTCATGCTGTGAACGGCAATGTCCACATCTCCTTCCAAGAGAGCCGTTTCAATCTCCTTAACGAAAAGCCCTTTCCCGCCCACTTGGGCGAGCGGTACATCGAGGATCTTATCCCCGGTCGTCTTTATTTTCACCAACTCGATACGGCATCCCGGATGAAACGCCGAGAGCTGGGCCTTGACCCATTCGGCCTGCCACACCGCCAGGGCACTGCCTCTTGTCCCGATGCGAACCGTCTTTTCCATGATCATCAGTGCCCACACGTGTTGCAACTGGTTGCGTTACAGGAACTACAACCGGCGCCTTCCGAACTGGTAAACCCGCTGTCACTCTTATGGCTGACCTTGGAAAGCAGCCGACAGACCTTCTTGCCCTTACATGTCGGACAGGCCACCTTTTCTTTACCCAAGACCAGAACCTCGAAATCCTTTTCACACGTCTTACAATGGTATTCAAAAATCGGCATTTTTCTTCTCCTTTTAAAAGTCTTTCCGATTATTTGTGATAAACATGTAAAATATCAGCTTCCAGCGGGAATGACAATTACAGAATGATAAACACGATTCTGTGTTGGTATCAAGAACCGAGGGCTTCAATAATCGAGGCGGCAAGGAGGGGAAACATAATCTCGTGGTGGCCGACGAGGCTATACCCAGTCCCGCCGAGACTCGTAGGACGCGTAACCACGTTGGTCATCGGTCGATAATGACGAATAAAATCCAGGTTTGCCGTCGTAAATGACTTCACCTCAGAGCCCATATTTCTTACCAAGGTAAGGGCCTTTAAAAAAACTTCGGGAAGAATAACCGCCGAACCGACGTTTAAATAGACACCCCCCTCCAGTTCCGAAACTACGGACGCAAAGAGCCGAAAATCCCGATGACTTGCTGCACCCACGGCCCGTGGATCAAACTCCGGATGAACGTGAAGGACGTCGGTTCCCATGGCAACATGTACGCTTGCAGGAATACCCTGTCGATAAGCGACACCAAGGATGCTTTCTCCGGCATAAGGAAGATCGGTTTCCACAACGTGACGCCCCACGGCAGCCCCCAGCCCTTCACCTGTTGCAGCGGCACGGGCGATGGATTGATTCAAAAAGTCTGCCGAGTCCTTGGTCATGCCGAAGGCTCCGTCTTCCAAGCCCTTTTGGACATCCTCAGAGGTCCTTCCGATCATGGCCACCTCCACGTCGTGTATAATCCCGGCACCATTTAAGGCCACTGCCGAAAGGACCCCTCGTTTTATCAGGTCCGCAACGATGGGATTTAGGCCCACTTTAATGACATGGGCGCCCATGGCCATCATAACAGGAGTCTCAGCTCGATGAGACGCCACGATGGCCCCGGCAAGCCTCCTCAGGTCATCGGCACCCAAGATATTCGGTAACGAGGCCAAGAAATCGGCAAGGGTACCCCCCGGTTGCCACGGATTGCCGAAATCCGCACGGTCTACCTTACTCGTTCTGGACTTCAGCGCACATGTCCGCAGCACCGGAATATCGATGGGCCGATAGGTTTTCATCTCACTCCATCCCCTGCCCCGGGCGATCAAGGCCAAGGCGATTAATCATAAAAAAGTTCGGGAAAAAGAATCCGATCGGTCAGGTCGCATAGGATATGCCCAATCAGGATATGGGTCTCTTGAATACGGGGTGTTTTGTCGGAATTTACGATGAGGGACAAATCACAACGGTTTTTCAGTTCACCGCCACCACAACCCGCAAACCCCATGGTGTAGAGATCCAACTTTTTAGCCGCTTCCAACCCGGCGTTGACATTATCTGAATTCCCACTGGTGCTTATCGCCAGGACAATATCCCCTCTGTCTCCCAGCGCTGTGATCTGCTTGGAAAAGACATGTTCAAAAGAATAATCGTTGGAAATACTCGTCAAGACGGACGTATCCGTGGTCAGTGCCAGTGCGGGCAAAGGTCTTCGCTCAACGGTGAATCGATTCACAAACTCTGCTGCAATATGCTGGGCATCCGATGCGCTGCCCCCGTTGCCAATAATCAACAACTTGTGACCTGACGCGAAACAGGAAGCCACTTGGCGGGCCGCCTCTTCAACGGACCCGATGTTCTCCCTGAAGAACCCCGCCGCCACCTCGGTGCTCTCGGCTACCGTGTTGAATATGACGTCTTTCACCGACTACTACCCTCCTTGGGCCTTGTTCCGGGCCTCTTCGATCAGTTCCTCACAAGGGTGACCGAGTTCGTGAGCATGAGCCAACGTCGCCGTCGCCTTCTCATAGTCACCCCACTTCATGTACAATTCTCCCAGTCGACGTTGGTAAAGCCCATTGTCGCCGGCGATGGAAACACTCTCCTCAGCCAAAACAATGGCGATCTCAAGATTCTCTCCCAAAATACCATACACGTGCGCCAGGCTGTTGAGGCTCTTGGCATCCCGCGGCGATGCCTTGATCGCCTTTTCGTAGAATTTTGCAGCGTTATGGAAGTCTGCCTTTGCCACGTAACAATCCGCCAATGCCCGAAAGACACCCGACCCCACGGATATCCTTTCCGCCGCCTCCTCCAGATAGACGATCGCGTTGTCTATTTCCCCCATCTCTTGATAAGACATCCCAATGTGGCCGGCGATATCCGGATTTTGGCCATCCAGCGCACGCGCCCGAAGAAACAGCTCCAGGGCTCTATTGCGTTTCTTTTGTTTCAGATAGGTCAACCCCAGATTGTAAGTAGCCATGACATCTTCGGGGCTTATCGCCACAGCCGTCTCAAAAGCACCGATGGCCTTGTCCAGGTCTCCCTGTACCCCGTAACATACACCCAGACTGTTATACACATTTAGATTCCCGGGGTCTATTCCGGCAGCCGTTTCATATTCGGCGATCGCCCCTTCTACGTCACCGTTTTGATACAGCTTGTCGGCACTGATATTCAAACTGACCGCGTCAAACGGGGTGACTGTACGGGCTCCGAAAAAAGAGGCATGGGTCAGGGCCTTACGGGCATTTTCCAAGATCGTCACCGGCTCAAAAGGACCGAAGGGATATACGGCCAGTCCCACAGAGACCGTCTCGTCGGTGACATTTGCATATCGCCGCTGCAAGACCTTGGCGAGATCCACCGCTTCCCCCTCCCGCAGATTGGGGCAAAAGAGACAAAAAACATGGGCACCCAAACGGCCCCATGTGATCTCCCATGTTCGGTTCAGATCGGCCAAGACCCGGGGAAGCCGGATCAAACGAGGCAAAAAGAGGGTTTCTCCGAAATCCTTGAGTTTCTTTTCGAAATCATCGATGGAAACGAGCAACACGGCAAACCGTGGGGTTTGTTGAGCCAGACCCTCAATATGGCGCTCAAAGGCGTCACCGGTTAACATCCCCGGAAAGCGAGAATCGAGCACGTCCGCGCCGAAACTATGTCGTTCAGAACTAGACATGCCTCAATATTTCTTTGAGGGTATTGGAAATCATGGGGATCTCTTCGGTCTGAACGGTCCGCAAATCGATAATCATCCAATCGTCTTCAATCCGTCCGACCACCGGAGGCGAAGATTTTCTCATGCGACGTTCCAGTCTGCCGGCGGACAATCCTGCTATTTGGATCCCCACACATTTGGTGGGAAGCTCTTGGAGAGGAAGGGATCCGCCGCCTACGCGGGAAAATCCATCAAATAATTCGGCCTTGAGACGGTCTTCACTGATCGCCTTTATTCTATTTCGGAGTCGTTTGGCCTTTTTGGCGATTTCCTGGATAGGCAGTGTCAACATCCGTAATGTGGGAATCTGGGACAGGGCTTTGCGTTCATCTCGATACATATGGAGCGTCGCCTCTAAAGCGGCCAAGGTCATCTTGTCAATCCGCAGGGCCCGGTTCACCGGGTTCTTTTTGATACGCTCGACGACGTCTTTTTTCCCCACAATGATGCCGGCTTGGGGACCACCAAGCATCTTGTCTCCACTGAAAGAAACCACGTCGGCACCGGCAGACACCGTTTCCTGTACAGTGGGCTCGTGGATTAGGCCGTGCCGGGAAAGGTCCACAAAGTTCCCGCTTCCCAAGTCCTTCATAACCGGCAAATGGTATTTTTTTCCCAGGGCGACCAGTTCCGCCAAAGGGACGTCAGAGGTAAAACCGACTATGGCATAATTGCTGGTGTGAACCTTAAGGAGCAGCGCCGTTTCCTCACCGATCGCCCGCTCATAGTCCGCGGGGTGAGTCCTGTTGGTGGTACCGACTTCTACCAGTCTGGCATTGCTTCGTGTCATCACGTCGGGAATTCGAAAGGACCCTCCGATCTCCACCAGCTCTCCGCGGGAAACAATGACCTCCTTGCCTCTGGCCAGGGTTTCAAGGGTCAAGAAGACGGCTCCCGCATTGTTGTTTACTACCATTGCCGCCTCGGCACCACTGATCTCACACAAAATGTCCTCGACGGCACTATACCGGGACCCTCTCTTGCCTGTATCCAGATCGAACTCCAGATTGGAGTACCGAGCGGTAATCCGGTCAACGTGCTTGGCTACCTCAGGCGCCAATAGGGAGCGACCCAGGTTCGTATGTATAACCACCCCTGTCGCATTGATGACCCGTGTCAGGTTAAACCCCATCTTCTCTTCCACAGCACTTTTGGTAAGCCGCAACAGTTGGGCATCAGAAAAAAGGGTCTCATCCATTCCATCAGGAGCACTCAGAATCCGTGACCGCAAATCCTCGATGACATTTCGGATGGATTGCACCACCACGGGCCTGGGAACCGATTTGTCGAACTCGCTTCCGTCCCACAGGTCTAGTACATGGTCAACACCGGGAAGCCTGCGAAACAAGGTCTGTTGTTTAGAATCCAAACCTGCCCCCTTAACATCTATATCTTATCTATCTTTTTGTTATTGTTGTAACAATACCACATTCCAGACGAACTTGCCACGTAAAACCCGGATCTGTCTCCAAGCTATTTGGCGCCCTTTAGCACCTTGAGCTTGGCGTCCATGAGTTCTTTGTGGGTCAAACGAAGCAATTTGGCCACTTTGTGGGCTAGATAGTCTTCATACTTGTCGAGCTGATGATCCTTGTACGCAATTTCCCACACGGTTTCGATAATCTGCAGCTTTTCTTCTCTCGAGTAATTTTCATTGATCCGGTTGGTAAACTGCCACAAGTCGATACTTCCCTTCAGTTCAAGTTCCGAGGCATCAATGAGGGCCGTGGTATGCTCGTCTGACAGCCCGTAATCCTGTTTGAGGGTAGACACCACATGGGCCTTTTCCGATTCACTGAACTCGCCGTCGATATTGGCCATCTCCAGAAAGAGCGCACAGGTGGCCACCCGAATGTCGTGACGAGGCTCATCGTTCTTTTTTGATGGACTCTGATCCCCCGTGCCTTTGCCGAAAAACTTTTTTATCACATCAATCATAGGTCTACCTAAGCTCCATCTCCAACTGCTTCAACTCGTTTATTCGATCCCTTAGCCCAACCGCCTCCTCAAAGGCCAGATCTCTTACCGCCTCCTTCATCTCCCGCTCCAGCTTTTGAAGCTTCTTTTCAATATCCTGACGTGATTCAAACTCTTCCTTGGCTTCCGAAATCACGGGTATATTGACATAATCGGCTTCATAAACCGAGGACAAGAGGTTTGAGATGTCCTTTCGTATCGTCTCCGGTGTAATCCCGTGGTCCCGATTGTAAGCCAACTGCACGGCCCGTCGGCGCTCGGTTTCTTCAACGGCCCGTTGTATGGATTGGGTCAACCTATCGGCATAAAGGATTACCATGCCGAACACATTTCTAGCAGCCCGCCCGCAGGTTTGTATCAATGAACGCTCGGACCGGAGAAACCCCTCTTTATCCGCATCCAAGATGCCCACCAGGCTGACTTCAGGCAAGTCCAGCCCCTCTCTCAAAAGATTAATGCCGACCAACACATCAAATGCGCCAAGACGCAGATCCCGGATGATCTCGGTACGTTCCATGGTGGTAATGTCCGAGTGTAAATATCGAACGCGAATGCCCAAGCCGCTATAGTAATCGGTAAGGTCTTCGGCCATTCGCTTGGTGAGGGTGGTCACCAAAACCCTTTCATTACGTTCCTCTCTGAGCTTAATTTCTTCGAGAAGATCGTCCACCTGGCTATCCGCAGGCCTGACCACCACTTCCGGGTCGACAAGCCCTGTGGGACGAATTACTTGTTCCACCACACGCTTGCCCGCCTTTTCAAGTTCATAATCTCCGGGTGTTGCGGAGACATAGATCGCCTGAATCCACTTTTGGTTAAACTCCTCGAAATTCAGCGGTCGGTTGTCCAAAGCCGACGGAAGCCTGAAACCATAAGCCACCAACGTCTCCTTTCTCGATCGGTCCCCATGGTACATGCCTCGAAGCTGCGGCACGCCGATATGGCTTTCATCGATGAAAAGGATATAGTCGTCAGGAAAATAGGAGAGTAAGGTGGGCGGCGGCTCACCGTGGGCCCGCCCCGTCAGATGCCTGGAGTAGTTCTCTATGCCATGACAATATCCGAGTTCCTGTATCATTTCCAAGTCAAAATCCGTGCGTTCTTCAATGCGTTGCGCCTCGATCAACTTCCCCGCTGTTCGGAAATGGGCAATGCGACCTTTCAGTTCTTCCCGAATCGACTTCACGGCATGTTTAAGTGTTATTCTGCTGGCCACATAATGACTGGCGGGAAAGATGACCACCCGCTCCAGAGATCGAATCACTTTCCCGGTCAACGGATCAATTTCGGCGATACCCTCGACGATATCATCAAAAAACTCGATTCGTATGGCCTTGTCATGTTCATAGCTTGGAAATACCTCAACTCGATCTCCTCTGACCCGAAACCCGTCTCGATAAAAATCGTAATCATTGCGAGTGTATTGCATGGAAACCAGTTTGCTCAACATTGCGTCTCGATCAAGTCTGGCTTGAGTGGTAACCTCCATACACATTTCCAGATAGTCTTCCGGAGCCCCCAGTCCAAAGATGCATGAAACACTGGCCACCACAATGACGTCCCGCCTCGACAGAACCGATCGGGTGGCGGAATGACGAAGCCGGTCAATCACGTCGTTTACAGAGGCATCCTTTTCAATGTAGGTATCCGCGGCAGGCAAATAGGCTTCCGGTTGATAATAATCGTAGTAGCTGACAAAATACTCGACGGCGTTTTCAGGGAAAAGCCCCTTGAACTCGCTATAGAGCTGTGCCGCCAGGGTCTTATTGGGAGCGATAATCAGCGCAGGCCTTTGGACGTTCTGGATGATATGGGCCATCGTAAAGGTTTTGCCCGAACCGGTGGCACCGAGCAGGACTTGGTGGCCTTTGCCTGCGACGAGACCTTTGCTTAGGTATGTGATGGCATGGGGTTGATCTCCTCGAGGCTCGAAATCGGACGTTAACTTAAAAATCGACAAGAGCAGTTTTCCTTTGGCCTCAGGAGTGCTTTATTTTCCACGCCGTACCGTCCGGACGATCCTCAAGAACAATGTTCATCTCCGTCAGCTGGTCACGTATTTGATCCGCCCGCCCCCAGTCCTTATTTCTTCTGGCCTCCACCCGTTGAGCGATGAGATCTTCTATGGTGGATTCGTCGATTGCATCGCCTTGTATCCCTGCCGTCCTGGACCGGGCAAAGAATTCAGGCGGCGTTTCAGTACCCACACCCAGCACCGCGCCCGCCCTGAGAAAATCAGTGCGGAGTCGACCAAGGGTTTGTATCGGTCCTTGGTCTCCGGAAGCGGTCTTTTCGTCCATCAGGCGATTGGCCTGTCGGAGGGAATCAAAGAGAAAACCAAGTGCTTGAGCCGTATTGAAATCGTCGTCCATGGCTTCACAAAAGCGGCCCCAAAGGTCCCCCGACGGCCTTGGACCCTCGGTATCCTCGACGGGCCCCAGTGTCTGAGACAATCTATCCAACGCCGTGTATATTTTCTCCAAACCCGCCTGGGCTTCCTGCATGGCTTCATGGGAAAAGTCAAGCGGGCTCCGGTAATGACTGGAAAGGAGAAACAGCCGAATCGCTTCCGGGTGATATTGTTGAACAATATCTTTGATCATCAGAAAGTTTCCAAGAGACTTGGACATTTTTTCTTTGTTGATTTGCACAAACCCGTTATGGACCCAGAAATTTGCGAACCCTTTTCCGAAGGCACCCTCCGATTGGGCAATCTCGTTCTCATGGTGAGGGAACATGAGATCTTTCCCACCCCCGTGAATATCGAAGACTTCCCCCAAGAAATGGATACTCATGGCGGAGCATTCGATATGCCAGCCCGGCCGACCTCTTCCCCACGGACTATCCCAAGACGGTTCCCCCGGTTTCGCCGCTTTCCATAAGACGAAATCAAAAGGATTTCGCTTCTTTTCATTCGGTTCCACCCGCGCACCGGCCACCATGTCTTCCAGATTTCGACCCGAAAGTTTCCCGTAGGCGTCAAATTTTTCTACAGAATAAAAAACATCACCGCCGGCCTCATAGGCAAGCCCTGCATCAAATAGCCGGGCTATAACCTGAATAATCTCCGAGATATGTCGGGTCGCCCGTGGCTCCTCCGTAGGCAACGCCACTTTTAGAGCGTCCATGTCCCGATAAAATTCGTCGATGTACTTGTCTGAGAGTGCTTTGGTGGAAACACCCAATTCGTTGGCCCGCTGAATGATCTTATCATCAATATCAGTAAAGTTA
Source organism: uncultured Desulfobacterales bacterium (assembly GCA_964440795.1). GTDB lineage: Bacteria > Desulfobacterota > Desulfobacteria > Desulfobacterales. Next base: position 25,443 of record CAYTTQ010000001.1, read on the forward strand.
CGCACATAGGTTACTTCGTAACCGATGGCTCGGAAATAGCGGACAATCACATCAAATACCACCACCGAACGGGCATGACCGATATGACAGGAATCATAGACCGTGGGCCCACACACGTAGATCTTGACTCGGTTGGGTTCCACGGGCGTAAACGTTTCTTTCTTTCTTGTCAATGTATTGTAAATTTTCAACATGGTTACCCGGTTTCTTCGGCTGTTTCGCGTTTCTTGTGCCAATATCTTTTTATTTGAGATCCCATCGGGCCAACCGCCGAGGTGACGGACTTTCTAAACTGGTCCGTCATATTTAACGACGTATATTTGACGGAACCGCTTGCCGGGTCGGCTACGGATACCCCCGTATTTGCATCCACCGCCCGCACGGAAAATGTCGCCGTGCTCATTTCCCGGGTCCTCCCATAATAGTTGAGATTCATGGAACCTGTCTTTTGAACTTCAGCCAAAAGGAGGATCTGCACCCGCTGTTGCGGCACAAGTTCCCTAATGGAATACCATGTTAGCGGTACATCCCCAAACTGCATTTTTTTTCTAAGCACCGGGATTTCCGATACAGAGGCAACCGGCAAGCCACTGCCCCCGATAACAGTCTCCAAGTGCGGCTGGACCAATGTCGTCAGGGACTGCTCGCCTGAAATTACCATCAACACGGTAGGCACTTCAGGCAGTGGCGGGACTTTCTCCGGTTCGGCTTTAGCGACCGCTTGGGTCCCTGCGTGCGGGACCTTTTCCTCTTGCAGCGACGGTGCAGCAGCCCTTTCTTCTTGGACCGACGGAACCACCTCTTCCGGGCGCTTATCCCCCACCGGAATCTCCGCCTCTGGCCCATCCTCTGAAACGGTTTCGCCTCCTACCGCCACTTCATGGGAAGCCGCTTCCTGTTCCTGTCTAACTTGGCTCTCAAGCGTGTCCTTCTTGAAACCACCCTCAACCAACCAGACAATCAGCAAAACCGCCAATGCCACGCCGGCGATGCCCCCCCAAAGTTTCGTCTTGCTTCTCCGCGGTGACGAGGGGGGCGGTGCTTGCCCTCCCTGTTCCTCTGAGACCCCTTTGGGAACCGGTGTCTCGCCTTTCAAATCGTCCATACACCCATTGATGGCCTCCAACACATCTTCCGGCCGTTGAAACCGCTCGTTGATGTCCTTGGCCATCATTTTGTCAATCAGCCGACATACCGCTTCCGGCAGTGCCGTATTCACCTGGCCGATGGGGGTGACCGGTTCCGTGGCGATCTTGGTCACCACGGCAAGAGGGGACTCCCCGGTGATAGGCGGCTTGCCCGACAACATCCGGTACAATACGGCACCGAGTGCATAGACATCGCTTCTCACATCCAAGGAGCGACCGGCCGCTTGTTCGGGGGAGGCATATTCCGGTGTCCCCAGAAATAGACCGGTTTGGGTCAATCTGGCACCGGACTCCTGAAAGTGGGCCACGCCAAAATCGGTAACCTTGGCCCTTCCCATATCGTCCAACATGATGTTGGAAGGCTTTAAATCTCTGTGCACCACTCCTCGCCCGCCGGCTACCGCCAAGGCACCAGCCACTTGCGATGCAATCGATAACGCCTTCGCCAAAGGCAACGAGCCCTTTTCTTTGAGCACTTCTCCCAGGTCGCGACCGGGAATATATTCCATGGCAAAATAATGGGAGCCGTATGCTTCACCGTAAGACAAGATGCCCACGATATTGGGATGGTTCAACGCCGCAATAACCTGTGCCTCCCGTTTAAACCGTTCAATAAATTCCGTATCAGAAGAAAGCCGATGGGATAAAACCTTCAAGGCGACTTTTCGGTTCAGGGAAAGTTCGTGAGCCTTATACACGACGCCCATGCCCCCACGTCCCAGTTCCTTTTCCAACTTGAAGCCACCGAGAACACTTCCTATGCCGATCTCGTTTTCGCCTGTCATGACACGCCCTCCTTTTGTCAAGGCCATTCCGACTGTTTTCAATAATATGGAAGACATTCCCATTGTCAACAACTTATAATGACTCGGAAAGGTCGCGCCGTCAATCTTAACGCTGTGAGATACCGACGGCGTGGAAGCCAAACATCCGACGAGAGGCATGGAAGCGTTATGTGGGAAGAATAAAGGTGGCCGGCGGTACCTGCCTACAAACTATCGATGAGGTGCGTCGTCATGGAAACACAGGTACAAACCCCTTCCATGAGATTTCTAAATATTGCCGGCAGTTGTTTATATTCCTGTTGGAGCACCTGAGTGTCAACTCGGCTGACCTTCAAATCCTCAGATGCCACCACAGCAGCGTTTCGAGGTTCCAGGCCCGCATCAACAAAGGGAATGTTTCCAAAAATATCTCCCGCCTCCAGACATATTAATGGGCGATAGCCATTGCCTTTTTGTGTCACCAAATAGGCATTTCCTTGATCAATGGCATATCCCCCTTCTTTGGGACTCCCCTGTTTCAGAACCAGTTTCTTTTTTTCCGGCAGTTTCAAGCCGTTATTTTTGTTCTCGTACAGGGCTGCCGCTCGGTCGGTGATTTTTTGCAATCGCCCGTCCAGACTTACGATCAACGTCTGGAGTTCCTTGGATAAGGCAATATATTCCTGGTAAAGCCGCTGGGTATCCAACACGCCGACCTGGAGATCTCCTAGCGCGGTTACGGAAACGTTTCTCATATAGTGCCGTTCCACAAAAGAAATGACGGTCCCGATGAAACACCCCTCTCCAAGCCGGGCCAGATCAAGTGTACCGCCCGGCACCTCACGGGTAACCTGAACCATCCCCTCTAATATAACCCAAATCCAGTTGCCGTGCCCCCCTTCGCTGACAATCTTCGTCCCGTCACGAAAACCCTCCTCATCCACAACATACATATAGTCGACAAAGGGACCTTTGATCACCGGCGGCTCCCGTGTTGTCGTCGGATTGTCACTGTCTCGGAAACCGTCAACGTTTTCCTGGGAAAACGTCCCCCCCACACGCTTGGTGATACCGTCATCCAGCATTCGCATGGCATCGAGAACGATTTCCATTCTGCTGTTGGTGATAACAACGGGTCGGGATACCGGCTCCTCGATAAATCGGAAGGACCCGTCGACCCAGCCGAAGAGACTGTAGATCGCCTCTACGCCGGTCAAGGCCCCTGAGGTTGCATCCACCGGGTTGCCGTCTATGAAATAGATTACGCCGGGGGCGGGAATGTTTGGATTGGTGAGTTGAAGTGTACCCGTGCTATTGTTTCCGCCGAGTATTTGGAAGCAATCTGAAAGACTTACGAAACTCAGCTCTCCTGCGAGCACCGATTTTTCCGACATCATATCCGCTTATTTGGCCCAATTAAGTTCCTTTTGAAGTTGGTGCAACGTCAATTTTAGGCACTGCTTGAGACAATCGCCCACGCCTTTGCCTTCCACAGCGCTCGCCGTGAACGACGGAACCCTGAGCTTGCTGTTCAAATCCCGCTCGAGCATCTTCACGGGCAAGAGCGGCATCCCGTTGCCTTCCAGATCACGCTTGTTGTATTGAAGCACCAGCGGGACCTTAAAAATGCTCATACTCTGATCCGCCAAATTCTGTTGCAAATCCTTCAAAGACGCCAAATTGGCCTTTCGGCGAACTTCAAGAGAATCAGCCACAAAGACTACCGCGTCTACCCCTTTGAGAACCATCTTCCGGGTGGACCCGTATTTTACTTGTCCGGGAACCGTGTAGAGTTGCACCTTGATATCGCAGCCCCTGATTTTCCCCAACCCCATGGGCAAAAAGTCAAAGAAAAGGGTGCGATCTCCCTTGGTATCTACAGAAACCATTTCCCCGGTTGCCTGCTTACGAAAGGCCTTAAAAATATACTCAAGGTTCGTGGTCTTACCGCCACGGCCGGGACCATAGTAAACAAGCTTACACTCAATTACCCTGTTTTTGGCATTAAAAACCGCCATATCGTTTACCCCGAATCCCCCAGGCTGGATGCACAAAGGGCCTTGGCCTGCCAGTCTGTTTAGGCACTTTGAATCTTAATATCGAACATGTAGTCCCCTTCTTGGGGGCCGGACTTGATCTCGGTTTTTCCCGAAACAACGCCCTTTCCTTTCAAAATGGCAATGGGAGAAAAAAGCTGTATGTCCGGCAACCCGGTGCCGGGCTCAAGACTCCTCACCACTTCTTGTTGACTGGCGGGCACCACCACGCTGATCACATTGCCCGACTGGAAGGTGACATCAAATTCCACCATTTGCCCATTTTCAGGCCCGGCGGCCAGCCTCAGCCCCACAGAGGAAATATCCAAGAATTCATTTTCCTGGCCGGAACCATGCGCTTCTTCGGCCGGTGCCTCATCAACGACCGGCAAGTTGGCTTCAATGCCTCGTCGTTCAAGAATGTTTCCCAAAAAGACCCTTAGGTTGCCCAGGTCTTGTGTCGACAATCTGTCGGAGCAAAGCCACTGTTCATACTGGTCGATGGCCTCATTCGGTGATGAAAGGGCCAAGTGGCACCGGAGGATATTTTTTGCAACCACGAGCGGCATAACCCCCTTTTGCAATAGGGCTCGAAAATCGGCCAGTGCACGTTCGTACTGGCCAAACTTCGCCAGGGCGATTACGCCTTCAACTGCCGCCTTGTCCTTGTCAGAGGAAAAAGAAAAGGCGTTTCGTATGAGATCCTGAACATCCTCGGAGAGTCGGGGACGACCATCATCCGCCTTATCATATTCCAGATCTCTTTCCACGCTTTGAATCCGGGTAGCGATGGCATCCATCAGTTTCTTCCGGCTGCCGCCGTCTCCTCCATTTTCCAAAAGTCTTAAGACCTTTAGATAGGTCTCTTTAGATTGCATCAAGAGGCCTTGTTGCCTGTAGAGGTCCCCTTCTTTGACCAAATTCTTTATGCGCTGTTGTGCCGACATATGACGTTCCGTATCCCACAATGGGCGCTCTTACGAAGGCCGAATTCCCGGCGATTTCTAAAAACCGACCATTGCCATGACTGCTGATTGCCGGTTTCAAACCAATAACGGTGTTGCAGAACAACGGAATACTTAAGCAAGATTTATGCCCAACAGGGTAGTCCTCGAATCGAACCATCGAATCTCAAGCCGTTGAAAAGTCCCCGAGTCGGTTTAGGTAATAACACCCGCAGGGTCCGATCAAGCCTGTTTCTCTTCCAGGTGGTCGTATTTGGGCCCTTTACGAACGGTTTGCCCGATTTCGGCCAGAATCTCAGAGAGTTGTTCTTTTACAAAGAACAGGAGTACTTGATGTTTTTCCGCCGATTGTATTTGGGTCTCCAGTTTTCCCTTCAGGTTCTGAAGTTCTTCGGGAACAGGGACGCTTTTGTTTTCCAGGTGGCTTATAGACTCCCCGATTATTCTAAGCTGTTCCCGTTGGGCTTCCCGTTCAGCAGTGGGCATAGAACGACACAGCGTACTAACCAATTCTCGCAATCGGACAACGAGATCCTCAGCTTGCTCTTTTGCCTTTGTGGTCTCCATAGGTTCATCTCCATATGTTCAGGCAGTTACGACAAAAACAACGGAACTCCGGAGAGGCGCTGTTTGCACCCCGGCAGCTCCCGACATCTACATTCTCATGATATTTACAAATTTAAGGGAACTCACCGGTTGTCACACAGCACCACTTCGTTTTTGACTGAACTTCTTGTCTTGACAAGACGGTGCACCAAAGAGTGTGACATCTAATCAGCCTTATCGGATTTCCTGTGTCAATCTTGACAATCTGTTTCCTTTTTGTGCTTGCGACAACGTCGGATCTGATTCCAAGAGACCGGTGCAGACACTTTTTGCCGCTCCATCCCATTTACACCATCCGAGTCTTTACAGAGCGGCGTTCTTGGTGCATTACCAGTTGCAGCCACTGGTGAGAAAGCCGCCATTACTTATTGAAATTCTTGACAACACTCTGCCCAACTGATAGCTTAACGGTCAAACTAGGGTCTATCTACGACGTCGGGGAAACATGCCGGGAGATGGACCGGGGCGTTTAAGAGAATATCCCTGAACTGCCTATTCGGACAGGATATTACCAGATGAAGTGTCCAAAATGTGGTTTTAGTCAACCGGACGATATTTACTGTGCCCTCTGCGGTATCAACATCAAGAAGTATGCGCAAAAGAAAAAGACACGGTTTTACAAGCTGGGCGCCACTGCCATAATGATCTTGCTGGTCGGCTTGGTTGTAACCAATTATTTTTCGTCCACCTCTTCCCCGCCCCTTGAGTCCGTCCAGGATCAAACAAAGACATCCCGGCCGGCAACCCAAAAAAGGGCCGTCGATGCCAATTTAGTGCGGAATACGGAATCCCGAACTCAGTCTTTTGAAGAGGGCTCTGCTCAGAAGCCCCGATCCGACTTGGAACAACCCGCCTTCCAACCGACTCCTCAGGAAAGGTCAGAATATGCCCCTCCCGCCCCTCAAGAGGGGGAAGGGCAACTGGAAACTGCCGAGCAATGGTTTGAGAGAGGACGGGCGCTTGACGATGATTCAGAAAACGAAGTTGAATGCTACAAAACGGCGCTGGACATAGACAGTGAGTTCGCACCGGCGGCGTTTCATCTGGGAGCCATTTATTTTCGCAAAGCGCAGTACGAGCTGGCGGATGATTATTTTGAATCCTTCTTGAAGCATGCTTCTGAACAGGAGCGGCGCACGTATGATATTTATGTATACTATTCCTTGGCCGACGTCGAACGCTTGTATGACAGCATCGCCCAAGAAACCGCAGAAGAGGAAACGGGATCCGGGCAAGGTCAGGAAGCACCAGGGGAAGGAGTTCCCGGTGACGAGGAATCGGACGATACGCCCAACAGTGACACCGGAGAAGAAGTACTGACCGTGGTGGAGTACGAGACCGTCAACGGACACATTAGCGTGCCCATTGTATTAAATGGGTTTTACACCACCCATCTTTTGGTCGATACCGGAGCGGGTATTACCATTATCACCGAGGATGTCGCCCGCCGGCTTCAGTTAGGGGATCCCAAGGGCCACCCGATAACGCTTAGAACACTGGCCATGGATGTAAATGCGCAGCGGGGACGATTGGAATCGATACAGGTGGGTGACTTAAAGAAATACGATTTCCCGATTGCGATAGCAGACCCGCCATTTGGCTCGGAGAATCACTTTGACGGCATCCTTGGGATGGATTTCATGAAAGATTACTCTATCAACATAAACAACCACACCAAGCGGATCGCCCTCTCAAGTAGGAGCGGTAAGAACCGTCCATAACCCCCCTTCTATTTCCTTGACTTCGAACCCCCTTTCCGGCTATGTCACAGGAGAGTATTGAAAATCAGTTATGTCTACGTGATGCGAGTTATGTAATAGGCAACGGCCACCCAGACTCGAATGTTTGGGTGGTCTTTCTTTTCGGGGTACGTTTTGGCTTCATTAGTCGTCATCGACAACTATGATTCATTCACCTATAATCTCGTACAGATGTTTTCCCAGTATGATCTTTCTATATCCGTTTTTCGCAACGACGGGATCTCCTTACCGCAGGCACGAGACCTTTCCCCAGACTACGTAGTGATCAGCCCAGGCCCAAAGGACCCCGCCCATGCAGGCGTGTCTTGTGATATTGTTGAAGGACTGTGTCAAAAAACACCCATCCTTGGGGTTTGTCTGGGCATGCAATGCATCAATGAAGTTTTTGGCGGCGAAACGATCAGAGCGCAACCGCCCATGCACGGGAAGACCAGTGAGATTTATCACTCCGTAGAGGGCATCTTTGCAAATGTGCCGTCCCCGTTTCGGGTCGCCCGTTATCATTCTCTGGTCATTTCCCCACCGACAGGACAAGCGGAGGCAAATCTGGCCATAACCGCTTGGACGCAAGACAGGGTCGCCATGGGGATTTCTCATCGAACATTTCCTGTTCACGGAATACAGTTTCATCCCGAAAGCTTTATGACCCAGCATGGATATACCCTCATAGAAAACTTCCTTGCTCTTGGCCCCCTGGCGGAAAGTCTGCCCCCACCGACCTCGCCGAACTCCAGCCTTTTCAAATACTCGCGACGACCGGATTTTCGCTACGACCGGATTTTCGCTACGACCGGATTTTCGCTACGAAAAGACCGGCGAGATTTGGGAATCACCAAACCGGCTTTGTTGTGCTTTGATAAATGGGAAAACTAAGGACTCTGTGCGGAAAAATAACCGGTCTTTACCAAAAAACGTTGGAGTTGGAAGAATCCTTCCCGGATTTTGCCCATCGCTTCGCCGACGTCCCAGGAACCGTTGTTTTGTTAAGTGGCGGAAATCTGGACTGTGCAAGATATCACATATTGGCAACAAAACCCTGGTTGACTTTTTCGGGACGCCACCGGGATATGGTCCTCACCACCCACAAAGGAAGATTATCTTTCGAGGACGATCCATTTTGTGTCCTTCGCCGGATTCTGGATACTCTGCACGTTTCGCACGCCCACTTCCCGGCTCCCGTGGGAGCAGGCCTTTTCGGATACCTGTCCTATGATCTCAAAGACAACCTGGAGGTCTTGCCCAAGACCTCTGTGGACACCTGCCGTCTCCCGGACATCAGTCTGTTTGCCCCCACTATCATGGTTATTCACGACAGGTCTGATGACTCGACCCGCCTGGTAATCCCATTGGGCAATCACACCAAGGGGGAAATGCTGAAATCTGCGCTACAGGAGTTTGAAATGACATGCGCCGGGCCACCGAAGGTGGATGACGCAGGAGATACAGCCGCAAGACTTGTTTCTAATTTTACGCGCTCTCAATATATAGATGCCGTACATCGCATTAAAGAATATATCGCGGCAGGTCACGTCTACCAGGTCAATATATCCCAACGATTCCAGACGCCCTTTTCCGGAAATCCCTTTAGCCTTTTCAAGGCGCTGTTCCGGCAAAATCCCGCACCATTCTTTTCCTTTATCCACGCCGGGGATCACCACATCGTTTCCACCTCTCCCGAATGTTTCATTTTCCGGGACGGCAATCAGGTTGAAACCAGGCCGATCAAAGGCACACGCCCGAGGGGAACATCCCCCGATGAAGACCAAGCACTTAAACGAACACTCGAACGGAGTAAAAAAGATGATGCGGAATTATCCATGATCGTCGACTTGGTTCGGAATGATCTGGGAAAGGTGTGTATCCCGGGGAGTGTAAAAGTAAGTCAACATAAACGCACCGAGGCGTACCAAAATGTGTACCACCTCGTTTCCGTGGTTGAGGGCACACTGAACAGAGAGCGAACTTCCGTCGACTTGATCGCCGCCTGTTTCCCGGGAGGCTCGATCACAGGCTGTCCCAAAATCCGGGCCATGGAGATTATTGACGAACTGGAACCGTCACAGCGTCATGTATATACCGGGGCGATTGGTTACATCAGTTTCCATGACACGATGGACCTTTCCATCGCTATTCGAACGGCCACGTTGTACGACAAAAAACTATTTTTTTCTGTGGGCGGTGGAATCGTGCTCGACTCCGATCCCGCAGACGAATATGATGAAACGCTTCAAAAGGGACAAACACTTATGGCAGCCTTTAAAAAGGATGGAATCGATGATAACTCACCCAGGTCTGGGGGTTTTACCTGGTTTAACGGGGCCTTTATGCCGACAGCAGAGGCCGGAATCTCCGTTCTGGATGAAGGATTTCTCTACGGATACGGATTCTTTGAAACCATTCGAGCAAACCATGGTCACCCCCATCTCCTCGAAGCCCACCTGGCCCGTTTCAACACCACTTGGGAACGGTTGTTCTCCGACGCCCCGCCCAATCTAAGCTGGGCAGAGATCATACGGCAAGTCTTGATACGAAACCACCTCACCCACACCACGGCGGCAGTAAAAATACTGGCCACAATGGGAGAAAATGCAGGACCGTCTTGTCACCACAACATGGTTGTCCTGGCTCGCGATTATAGACCTCGTCTGGAGGATAGGCCCGATTCAGGATTTCGACTGATGACCTATCCTCACCCGCGTCAAACCCCTCTGGCGGATTATAAAACACTAAACTATCTATTCTACCTGTTAGCCGGCAGGTGGGCATCAGAAAGGAACGCCGACGAAGCACTTATTCTCAATGCTGACCGCAGCGTCTCTGAAACCAATACCGGCAATATCATTATAATCGAAAACGGGCAAGCCGTAACACCCACCTCTCAGCATGTACTCCCGGGTGTCATGCAAACCCGGGTTCGTGAACTTCTCTCCGCTTACGGATACACCATAACCGATGCAGTGCTCACCGGAGAAAAACTCCTCGCTGCCGAAGCGGCTTTTGTAACAAATTCGCTCATCGGTGCAGTCCCCGTTGTCAGCATTGATAACATCCCGGTGAGACGAGCACCCCACCTCGAAAACAAACTGCGACGCCACGTGTTTGCCGAACCGACTAATTAATACGACCTGCCGTAAATCCCCTTAAAATAGGCATCTGCGTATGATCACCTAACCTCGTTTCACACCTCTCTGACAAACCTCTCTTTTTTTCAATCGAACTAGTTGATATGAATTGACATTTGAATTTTCTTTCCTTATACTAAAAATAATCATGACATTATAATCGGAGCCTGAAGAAAAGTTTGTATCCAGTTGAAATCAGATTTAAAGGGCATTCCCTCTTTTAAGTCCGGCGGGGAACTTAAAAAAGGGATTGATTATAAATAGGTGAGAACCCTAAACATGGAGGAATTTGATTATGACAAAGCTAAAGAAGGATCTGCAACAGGTAACCCGAGAACTCAAAGCGCTAACCAAGAAGACCGAAAAATTGACCAAGGCCGTAGACAAGCTGGAGAAATCCACGCCGGCAAAAAAACAAACGGCGAAGAAAACCGCCAAAAAGAAAGCCCCCGCCAAGAAAACGACGGCCAAGAAAGCAGGAGCAAAAAAAACAGCGGCAAAGAAGACATCCGCTAAAAAAAAGGCTCCTGCTAAGAAGGCCGGATCAAAGACGTCACCGGCTGATCAGGTAATTCAGATTATCAAAAGGTCTAAGAAGGGCGTTCATGTGGCTGACTTAATGAAAAAGACGGGCTTCGGAGAAGGCAGCGTAAGAAATATCGTCTATAAAGCGGCCAAGGCGGGAAAGATTAAGCGAGCCGGCCGAGGCGTATACACGGGAGCGTAACGCTGTGTCGGTGAAGATCTGAAAACACCCACCTTGTCCGACCTGCAAAACGGAAAAGCCGGGTTTCTTCCCAAACCCGGCTTTTTCTTGATTGTAAAAGGGTCCGTTCAGGGGCTACAATAGAAGTTCTCGCCCACCACCGGATCTTTTTGCCCGATACATCGCCTCGTCCGCCCTTTTAGTCAGTACTTCCCACGGCTCTCCCTGCCGGTACTCAGCAATACCAATACTCACTGCGACTCCCGGCCCGCCTTCAACACCGGCGGGCGCATCACTAATCCCGGAAAGTTCTTCGCGGATTCGCTCTGCCACCTTGATGGCTTCTTTACCACGGGTCTCGGGCAGAATAACCGTAAACTCATCCCCGCCATATCGATACGCCGAATCATTTTTCCGCATGCACCCTTGAATGACCTCTGCAAACCGGCTGAGCATCTTATCCCCTTCTAAGTGGCCATATGTATCATTGTAAAATTTGAAGTTGTCCACATCGATAAGCAACAAGGACAAGGGATGTTGGTACCGCGAGGCGCGGTTGATTTCAGATTGTATTTGCTGGAAGAAATGCCTGGAGTTAAACAATTTGGTCAGATCATCCGTTATGGTCAACTCCAAGAGTTGTCGCTCCATTTCTTTGCGCTCCGCAACGAGTGTTCGCTCCTTCAGGACGCGCTTCAACCGGGCGATTAACTCTTTTGAACGTATCGGTTTTTGGGCAAAGTCACTAGCGCCCTGATTCCATGCCTCCTCATAGGAAAACTCACCGCCATATCCGGTGATAATGATCACATCTACACTATATTTTTCTTTGACAATCCCGGTAAGCTCCAAGCCACTTAAGCCGGGCATTCGGATGTCGGTAATGACCACATCAACTGGCCGAGCCTCCAATACTTCCAAGGCCTCCCCCCCACTGGAGGCACCCGACACGTCGTATCCGGCGGCGCGAATAATGTCACACAGGGACAGTCTAATGCTCTCCTCATCGTCAACGACCAGAATGTGCGGAGGCTGGGGCGCGGGCCCTCGAAAGTCTATATCCGCATCTTTCACCATTTCGAAAAATCTATCCCCAATCGACCGAAACTTCGCCGCCCCTCACCTAAATCACAACACATTTAACGCTAACACTTATTTTTTCAATAACTTATGACTACGACTTGAGTGCGGCTGGTGGGACATGTGGCGGAGAGAGAGGGATTCGAACCCTCGGTGGAACTTTCGCCCCACACTCGCTTAGCAGGCGAGCGCCTTCAGCCAGCTCGGCCATCTCTCCTGGAGCCCCCGATTACAAAACTGATCAAACCCTTGGTTACGATCACACACGCTTGGAATGGGAGAGGCAACGTACGGATCGACTTTCCTCGGCCTTTATCAATCCTGGCGGAGGGAGTAGGATTCGAACCCACGTTCCGTTTCCGGAAAACGGTTTTCAAGACCGCCGCCTTAAACCACTCGGCCATCCCTCCTGGAACTGATCGGCATAAGATTGTGCAACCCACTCTCTCTAATTACCAATTCACAACCTGTCCGTCAAGTAATACCCGCTTGCCGAGCTCACCCTTGAAGGCCCGGTCGGTCAGCCATAAACCTGGTCCGCTTTCGGGAGCGAATCCATCTGAAGTCGATTCCCTGTTGATTATTTTGCTGAGCCTTACTGGTTGCCAAAGCCACACAGACGGCCACAATCCGGACATGTCCAGGTAATGCCGTTGCAACTCATCCCCCAAAGATTCTCTTGCATACATTCCGGACATATTTGAAAGCCACACCGGCATGTCCAGCAAAACGGAGGGCGCTTACCACATGCGTGGCACAAGTATGTCTTCTTCCCGCCCCATCTGCGTCTCGGCCTCTTGTCACTAAGTTTCCTGTCGGCAGAGTGGGAATCTTCTTGCATACCAATCACCTCATGTCCACGTATGAATATTTTCGAACATGTCTTTTAAGCATACACAACACAAGAGTATAATATTTCATGCGGTCTGTTTACAGCCTTTTTTAAACCGATTTGTACCCTGGTACCTTCTACCCACTGACCAACTCCCGAACTTGAGCTTTGCAGATAGCTTGGGGTACCCTTTGTGGGCATCAAAATTTCGTATTGCCAATGCCGTCGCGGAAGGTTAATGTGAAATGCAATCCCAGACGCCTGGAAGGAGATCCCGATGCCATGCACAATCACGAAAAAACCATTTATCTCATTGACGGAAGCAATTACATCCATCGAGCCTACCACGCCATAAGACAGCTTGCCACCAGCGAGGGATTTCCGACAAATGCCATTTATGGGTTCACGACAATGGTGTTGGGTCTTTTAGACCGACACCAGCCTGAATACGTGGCCGTTGCCTTGGATACAAAAGGCCCCACCTTTCGCCACAAGCTCTACGAAGCCTACAAAGCCAATCGTCCGCCGGCACCCGAAGATCTCCTCATACAAACACCCTACATCAAGCAAGTACTGGAGGCACTGCGCATTCCGGCCTTGGAACGCCCGGGGTATGAAGCGGATGATCTCATGGGAACAGTTGCCAAGATGGCGGAAAAACAAAATTTCCATGCGGTGCTGGTCACCGGAGATAAAGACTTTAAACAACTCCTCTCATCGAATATTGCGATATGGGACCCCATGAAGGATCACACCATAAGCTATGACTCCTTTAAGACACATGTCGGCTTGGAACCCAGTCAGTGGGTCGATGTTATGGGCCTTTGGGGGGACAGCTCAGACAATATACCCGGTGTGCCGATGATTGGGGAAAAGACCGCCGTCCGATTAATTAAGACTTTTGGAAGCATGGCGTCTCTTTTTACCGATCTGGAAAAGGTGCCCAGGGAGAAACTTCGAAAAACCTTAACCGAACATCGAGACCAAGCCTTTTTAAGCCGACAACTCGTCTTGATTGACGCACAGGCACCCATCTCTATTGATTTGGCATCACTTAAATCGGTCCCACCTGATGCCGTGGCACTGGGACGTCTCTTTAGGGATTTGGAATTTCGAAGCCTGCAGGAACGATTTCCCCTGGAAACCGATCTCAGTCATAAGGAATACACCGCGGTCACCAATGAAAAGGCCTTAGACGCGCTTTTGAAAGACTTAGAACACAGCGGCCTCTTTGCCTTGGACCTGGAAACCACCAGCACCAATCCAATGGCCGGCCGGATCGTAGGAATCTCCTTTTCCTGTCGGCCCGACCAGGCCACGTATATCCCCTTGGGACATAAGACGACGGGAACCGAGAAACAACTCGGCCTGGAACCGACCTTGAGACGTCTCAAGCCCATACTTGAAGACGCTGAATCGCCCAAGGGGGGACAAAACATCAAGTACGATTGGGTTCTGCTGCGCCGAGCAGGAATCGATTTATCCGGTGTCGTCTTTGACACCATGGTGGAATCCTATCTGATCGACCCCGCCAGACGAACACATAACTTGTCTCAGATAGCGGCGGAACATCTCGACCATAAAATGATATCCTATAAGGAAGTCACCCATAACGGCACCATCGGCTTTCAAGACGTCCCCATTGGAGATGCCACCACTTATGCCTGCGAGGACGCCGACATTTCTCTCACGGCACATCGGGTGCTTTCAAAAGGACTGGAAGAAAGAGGACTGAAAAACCTGTACGAAAAAATGGAAATCCCACTGATACCGGTCCTTGTAGACATGCAACTGACGGGTGTGCGAATCGATAGACAACAGCTCAAAAAGACGTCCGAGGACTTCAGACAAGTTCTGTCAGAGATAAAAGCCAAGATTTATGCTTCCGCGGGGGAAGAATTCAACATCCAGTCCCACCGACAATTGGGGCAAATCCTTTTCAAAAAGCTGAACCTGCCCGTTCAGAAGAAAACCAAACTGACAAAAGGCTATTCTACAGACTTTGAGGTACTAAAGGCCTTGGCGACAGAACATGAACTGCCCGATTTGGTCCTGCGATACCGCTCACTGGCCAAACTCAAGTCAACGTACACAGACGCTCTTATGGAACTCATCCACCCGGAAACAGGTCGGATACATACTTCGTATAACCAGACGGTAACGGCCACCGGCCGATTGAGCAGCAGCGAACCGAACCTGCAAAACATCCCTATCCGTACCGATGAAGGAAAGAAGGTACGGTCCGCCTTTATTCCCAAAGAGGACTGGCTCATGTTTTCCGCGGACTATTCACAAATTGAATTGAGACTGCTGGCTCACTACTCCGAAGATGAAATCCTCCTAGAAGCCTTTGCAAACGACGAAGACATCCATACCCGCACAGCCACTGAGATATTTCAACTCTTTCCGTCGATGATTACAGCGGAAATGCGGAGACAAGCCAAGGTCATCAACTTCGGGATTATATACGGCATGGGCCCGTTTCGTCTGTCAAAGGAGCTGGGCATAAGCCAAAAGATGGCCAAAACGTACATTGAACATTATTTTCAGCGCTATCAAGGCGTAAAGCGATTTATCGAAGACACGATTCATCAGGCAAGACATACGGGGTATACAAAAACGCTGTTGGGCCGCTGCCGGTGGCTGCCCCAGATTTCAAGCACGAATCGAACAGCGCGCGAATTTGCTGAACGTACCGCAGTCAACACCCCACTTCAGGGCACCGCTGCGGACCTTATCAAGCTGGCCATGATCGATATATTCAACGATCTCAAAAGCGCCGACTTTGAGACTAAGATGCTCCTTCAGGTGCACGACGAACTCATCTTTGAATGCCCCACCGATGAATTGGAAGCAGCTACCGACCTGGTAAAGTCTATTATGGAAGGGATATACCTGTTGCAAGTACCACTGAAGGTCAACATCAATTGGGGTCGAAATTGGACTGAAGCACACTAGGCGACTGAATACTACTCACCATCTTCCTGTGTACCGTGGTCAAGCACCGCCTCTTTGATGGTCCTGTATACACCCTTAAATGTCTCATCAAAGGACGTAGGGGAAACGCGACCCACTTCTATAAACTTGGCTACAATCTCCTTGGCGATCTTGAGCACTTGTTCATCAAGCGTCTTCATAGGTCGTACGAGCCCTCACCGACCGATAATCAGCTAGCGGGGTAATCTTTCACACATGCGAGAAAACCTTACCCCCCTTTCCAATTCGGTCACCTCACTTAATACCTTCCGCAACCACCTTTTCTTCGAACGTCTCCGATTCCTTGATGCGTTTTTCCATCCGGAAACACCACTGTCGGTATTTGCATTCCTTTTCTCGGCAATTCGCGCTCCCATTGCCAAAACACGCCAGATTACCTTCTCCGAGTTGCTTCTTATGGATAATGGGGGAGATAACCTCAACGAAACATGGATTGCACAATGACGAACTGATATCCTCGGGACCCCAGGAAATCAAAGAATCCTTTTCCCATTCCTTCCCACACTTGACACATTTCACACGCAATCGGTTCATCTTCCACTCCATTCGCCCTTTTCATCGTCTTTGCCTCGTGGTCCTTAAAACGAGCAAAGCGCATACTTTATCTGTTCCGCCGTATGACGTGACCGTACAGGTGTTGTGGCATTAACGTTTAGTCCTTATATAACTTCCTTCTATAAATCAAGGATTTTTCTATAAAACGAAGGGTTAGAAAGTCGGCTCAAGTTTTCTTGTTTTCCGGTCGATGATAATAAGAGAGGCCAGAGATAGACGTGCTGTGTCAAAGCGCGGATTCGTAACCCCCATACGAGGCTTTTACCATGACCAGATACCTTCAAAATCCCTTAAACCATGGCAACGGGAATTGTGACATGGAAGAATGGGAACGATGGGACGAAAACCTGGTTGAAGATTTTGGCCATTGGCTTACTTTGGTCGCCAAGGCGTTTGCCGTTGTCCTTTTGCTGGGCGTCCTGATGGGACTCGTAACCTGGCTTTGGAACTGGTTCTAACCGATCCAGACCTTTCGGTATGCCTCTGTGTAAATAACATCCCTGCAGGATGGATTCGCCACAACTCGTGGCACGCCCCTTCCGGAACCATACCAACAAAAAATTACTTGCCGAACAGCTCGCCTTATTGTATTTATTTCGAGTTACACAGTCACTGACCCTGACCGATCCGGCCGGTCAGATCGGTCCGATCCGATCGGTTAGGGTCCATAACAGAAATTAGGAGGCCCTTACAATGGCAAGAGTCTGTGAGATATGCGGCAAGAAACCGATGAAAGGAAACAACGTCAGCCACGCCCATAATGTGACCAAACGGCGTTTTTCCCCCAATTTACAACATGTACGGACGGTGCATGAGGGACGAACCAAGCGAATGAAGGTGTGTACCCGATGCATACGATCGGGTTTGGTCCAAAAACCCGGTTAAAAGGCTTGAAGCGGATCCAGTCCAAACCAGGCGCCCCTCAGCTCGCATATGTGCCTTCCATACGTTTTGCGGTAATAACGTTTTTTAAGGCTTTTACGGATTTCAATGCCCGCTCCAAGTGCTTGGCATCGGAAACCGAAATCGTAAAATAGCATTCAGCCTTTCCATCCACCCCCGTCTTTACGCTGGCATCTAATATATTGGTCTCCACCGAACTGAGAGCGGTAGTGATATTTGCCAACAAACCCATTTTGTCGTGACAGTGGACGTGGATACCCACCGGATAATGCTCGTCCCGTTCAGGGGCCCAGGACAACTCGATTCGCCTAGCGGAATCCATGTTCAAGGCGTGGGTACACGTGGTACGGTGTACGGTAATGCCTTGCCCCCGGGTAATATACCCCACGACGGGATCCCCGGGCAAAGGCCGACAACACTTGGCATATCGCACGAGAACGTCTTCCACGCCTTTTACCAGAATCCCCGATTGCGGTTTAGGCCGACGGATGCGTTCCTTGAGCTTGGAAACGATACCATCCTTATTTTCTTCCGACGGCTCATCGCTGGGCACAAACCGGTGAACCACCTGTAGGGGTGTCACTTTTCCGTACCCAATGCCCACCAAAAGATCATCCTCGGACTTGTAACCGAACTGTGCCGCCGCTTCCCCCATTTTTCCCGACTTAATGTGACTGTTGAAATTCAACCCATGCTTGCGGAAGGCCTTTTCACACATTTCGCGTCCCAGGGCCAAGCTTTGTTTCCGCTCTTCCGCTTTGATGTGCTGCCGAATCCTGGACCGCGCCTTGGCAGTCTTTACAAAGCCAAGCCAATCCCGACTGGGCTTATGATCTTTGGAGGTAATGATATCCACGCGCTGACCCGTTTGAAGCTTATACTTCAACGGCACCATACGGCCATTCACTTTGGCTCCGGTACATTGGTTACCCACCTCGGTATGGATGGCGTAGGCAAAATCGACCGGTGTGGCCCCCCTGGGCAGATTCAACACATCCCCTCGCGGGGTAAATACATACACCTCATTGGGAAAGAGCTCAATGCGAACGGTTTCCATAAACTCGTCAGGATCTTTAAGATATTTTTGCTCTTCCACCAACTTGCGAAGCCAAGCGAAGGCCTGTCCTTCCGTCCTGTCGAATTTCCGCCCTTCCTTATACTGCCAGTGAGCGGCAATTCCGTCGCGAGCCACACGATCCATTTCCCGAGTACGAATCTGAATTTCCACCCGCTCACCAAACGGCCCGATCACCGTCGTGTGCAACGACTGATACATGTTGGGCTTCGGAATACCGATATGATCTTTAAATCGCTTCGGAATGGGCTTCCACGCCGAGTGAATCACACCCAAAGCTTCATAACACTGTTGCACAGTATCTAAAACGATGCGAAAGCCAAGAATATCATACACCTCTTCGACGCCCACTTCTTGCACCAACATCTTTTGGTAGATTCCATAAAGGTGTTTGTGTCGCCCGGAAACTTCACAGTTCAAATGGGCCTGGTGCATCTTCTCCTTGATGCTTTCCTTGATCGTTTCTATGTACTTTTCACGCTCCTCTCGCTTTCGGGTCACCTGCTTGGCGATTTCTCGATATTCGTGAGGAATCAAATACATAAACGCAATGTCTTCAAGCTCGTTTTTTACCCAGTTGATACCGAGACGATTGGCGATAGGAGCATAAATATCGAGGGTTTCTTGGGCAATACTGGACTGTTTATGCTCTTTTTGAAATTGCAGGGTCCGCATGTTGTGCAACCGGTCACACAATTTAATCAAGATCACGCGGATGTCGTCGGCCATGGCCAGAATCATCTTTCGGATACTTTCCGCCTGCCGTGCCTCGGAGCTGCGAAAGGACAAAGCCCCCAGCTTTGTCACCCCTTCAACAATATGGGTGACCTCCATGCCGAACAACTCGGTCAGTTCATCTGCCGTCGCCTCCGTATCTTCCAGCGTGTCATGGAGAAGTCCGGCGGCAAGACTAACCGGCCCCAGCCGGAGCTGGGCAAGGAGTCCGGCCACCTCCAACGGATGAGACAGATAGGGCTCCCCGGAGAGTCGAACCTGGCCTTCATGAATTCGGGCCGAATAAACGTAGGCCCGTTGCACCAAATCCAGATCCGCCCCGGGGACGTTGGCACTAAGGCTATCCAGAATGTCGGTAATACGAATCATAATCTGTTACCGGCCACACACATGGTCGCCCCACAAAAGAGAAACTTCAGGCCCGCCTCGATTAGGCGTCGCAAGCAGACTAGTAGGCTTTGGCAAAGACCACACGCTTTGGGCTCTCCCGGCCGCAAACGATGCACTTACCTACTTCACCGCCTTGAGAGAACGGAATACAACGAATGGTTACCTTTAGGTCTTCCTTAACCTTTTCTTCGCAATCCCCGCTCCCGCACCAATGGGCGGAAACAAACCCCCCATGTATTTCCGGCTGCCGGGGATTTTTGGGCGTAAAGAACGTGTCGAAGTCACCTCGGACATCGATCTCTCTACCGTTTGCCTCTTTCAACGTCACCGCCCTTTGGTACAGTTTGTTCTGAATCTCGTCTAATATAGATCCCACCGTTTCCACAAACGTGTCCCTGGGAATGGACACCTTATCCTTCGGCCCTTTATCTCTTCGGCCCACAAAAACAGAATCCTTGGCAATATCCCTCGGACCGATTTCCACTCGAAGGGGAATCCCCTTCTTGATCCACTCCCATCCTTTGGCCCCGGTTTCCCGGTCATCGACTTCCACTGCTATATGCGAATCGCCGTACCTCCGGCCGGTCAATGCCTCAGCCAGTCGGTGGGTGTAATCCATGACCATCGGTCTGTCTTCGTCCTTTCGGATGATGGGCAACAACACCACATGCGAAGGGGCGATCCTCGGTGGCAAGACCAGTCCGTCGTCATCGCTGTGGGCCATAATCACAGCCCCGATCAGCCGGGTAGACACCCCCCAGGAGGTGGTCCAAGCATATTCTTGGGCCTCTTCTTTCGACTGGTACTTGATGTTCGACGCCCTGGCAAAATTCTTGCCCAAAAAATGGGAGGTGCCTACCTGAAGGGCTTTCCGGTCCTGCATCATCGCCTCCAAGGTGAAGGTATTGACAGCTCCGGGAAACCGCTCCGATTCTGTCTTTTCCCCTTTAATCGCCGGGATTGCCAGATAGTTCTTCACCAGGTTTTCGTAGATATCCAACATCTGCAACGTTCTTTCCATAGCTTCGGCTTCATCCGAATGGGCCGTATGGCCCTCCTGCCAAAGAAACTCGCTCGTACGCAGAAAGAGACGGGTTCTCATTTCCCAGCGGACAACATTACACCATTGATTAATCAACAGTGGCAGGTCTCTATAACTCTTCACCCACCTGGAAAAAGAATCTCCGATGATTGTCTCCGATGTGGGTCTCACCACCAGCGGTTCTTCCAATTCACCGGCCGGCACCAAGCGACCATCGGCGGTACCTTCTAAACGGTGGTGGGTAACCACCGCGCATTCCTTAGCAAACCCCTCTACATGCGCCGCTTCCTTTTCCAAAAACTGTTTGGGTATGAAGACCGGAAAGTAGGCGTTTTTGACCCCCGTCTCCTTGAACATACCATCGAGTAGCCCTCGAATGTTTTCCCACAGGGCATACCCCCATGGCTTGATGACCATACATCCCCGGACCGGGGAACTCTCTGCCAGGTCGGAGGCCCTGATCACCTGTTGGTACCATTCCGGATAGTCTTCCTGCCGCGTCGGCGAAATCGCCGCTTTCTTTGTATTCATACTGACGGTCTCCTCACCCAATCGGCCTATAAATCAATCCCCTATTTCGTACCGCGCCACTTCGTCCAGAAAAACCTCAACCAGCCTCTCTTCCGGCACCTTTTGAACCACTTTACCCTTCTTGAACAAAACACCGTGCCCCCGTCCACCGGCGATTCCGATATCCGCATCTTTGGCCTCCCCCGGGCCATTCACCACACACCCCATAATAGCGAGGTGCACGGGCTTTGTTTCGGTCAGCAAAGCCGCTTCAATCCGATTGACGATGTCCACCAAATCTATCCCACATCGGCCACAAGTTGGGCAGGAAACAATTTCAGGGCCCCGTTTGCGAATATTTAAGGCCTTTAAGATTTCAAAACCGACCCGAATCTCCTCAACCGGATCACCCGTAAGCGAAACACGGATTGTGTCACCAATCCCTTCGGCCAGGAGCATTCCAATGCCAAGCGTCGACTTTACGGTGCCCCGAACCAGACTGCCCGCTTCGGTGACACCTACATGGAGCGGCCAATCGGTTTGCGACGACAAAAGCCGGTACGACGCCACCGTGCGCTGGACGTCGGAAGCTTTTATAGACAGTTTCATAGCGGAAAGACCCATGGATTCAAGAAGATCGACATGGCGAAGGGCACTTTCCACCATGGCCTCGGGGGTAGCACCACCAAACCGTTTGATCAGATCTCTTTCTAACGACCCGGAGTTCACCCCCACCCTCAAAGGGATTTGTTTTTCCTGAAGCCTACGGGCAATCTGTTTAACTCTTTCCGCAGACCCTACATTGCCCGGATTGATTCGGATGGCGTCGGCTCCGGCATCTATGGCACCAATAGCCAAACGGTGGTCGAAATGGATGTCGGCGATTAGCGGAATGGAAATTGCGGCCTTAATGGATGGAATCGCCTGTACCGCCTGACCATCCGGCACAGCGACCCGAACCAGCTCGCAACCTGCCGCTTCCAAGCGAAGAATCTGGCCCACGGTGGCGTCAATGTCGTGGGTCAGAGTGTTTGTCATGGATTGAACCGTAACCGGGGCATCGCCACCCACCGGCACGCCGCCCACAGAGATCGGCCGGGTCTTTCGGCGCTCTCGCATCCATGTCGATGATTCAGCATTCAGGCGCTTTTCATCCATAAGTTCAATCATTACCTTGTGGGGGCAACCCGGCAAGCTACCAGAGTCAATACCCGGGTTCAAGGAAAAACCATGTCCCGCAAATGACCTCCCAATGGGGGCCACCGGCGGAAAGTTGCTATGTCTTCAGTTTTTCATAGGCCTCCTGCACGGCCACAAACTTTTCATGAGCCAGTTTCTGAAACTCCGGCCCCAGGTGTTGGACCTTGTCGGGATGATACTGGGCCACCAATCGCTTGTAGGCGGATCTGATTTCTTCCCGAGATGCGCCTTGCGAAACTCCCAGCACATCATAGGGACTCTCCTCAGTCCGGTTCGGGGCATGGCGGGGACGCCGGCCTCCTCCGCCGGGAGATCCGGAGCCCGCTTTTTTGCGTTTCCCGTTCCACCACCATATCAAACCGAGTACGGCGAGATCATCCAACCATCCCGGACCGAAAATGAAATCGGGCAGCACATCATAGGGACATAGGAAATAGGCCCCCCCGATAATCCACGGCAAAAATCGCTTAATCATGAGGCCACACCGTTTTAAGACCGCATCAGACTTTTAAGGACGCATCACACGGACCCGCCCAGAAGTTGCGGACGGTTGCGAGTTTAGGAAAAAAGCTTGCAATCCACAATAAAATGATTAGATGTAATATAGTGTACCATCATGGGGAGGAAAAACAATGCCGGTCTATGAGTTCAAATGTGGCAAATGCGGCTTCGAGTTTGAGCGAATCGTTTTTCCCAGTGATAAGGGATCCGTCGTTTGTCCCCAATGCAACGCATCCAATGCCGAGCGGCTATTGTCGACGTTTTGCTCGACGCATTCCAGCGGCAACCTAAAAACGGGCCGGGCGACATCCTGCAGCCCGTCTCCGACGGGGTTTTCTTGAGCTCAATAGTGCCCGGTCGGCGGCCGAGGAAAAAGCTAATGTCACAAATTGTTATCGTCTTGGGTGTCATCGCCGTTTGGATCTTACTCCAGGCATACATATTGCCCAAACTGGGGATTTCCACCTGACTGAGAAATGCTTGCCGGGTGGACACCCAGCACAAAAACACCTCATCCGACGAACAAGCCGACTGATCCTTGCTGATCGTTCTTAATCGGCCAGGGGTCTTAATCGGTTTGGGGACAACCCACCCCCCCTAAGGGCTCGCCCTTAGGGCTCGCGCTAAGCCACCATCGACTTAACAAGTATCTTCGCCTTCAGTACCCATGCCACCCGTGAAACCAGGTTTGAACGAAAGCCTGAAGCAGATCCGTTAAGTTTTGTTCGGCTTTGTCCGATGAGTGAGATAGCAGACGATCAGGTATATACCTACGCCTGTCGCCCAACAGAACTGCCGGACGGTGGACCAATGCAAAATCGTCTTTTTGTCCTACTGATATTCCTGTCGACATTTCCGGCTCGAATCCTTCGCTAGGGGATTTTTTATGACATTCATGCTGACGTACCAGGAACTGGAGGCCCGAAACGCCCGGTTGGAACATCAAGTCAACCAGTGTGAATCTGAACGACAAACCCTACAACAACGGGCCCAGGGATGGCAACATACCTTTGATGCAATGATGGATCTGGTGATGGTCATAGATGCCCGATACCACGTGGTGCGGGCAAACAAGGCCACGGCCCGGGCATTTAACCGGCCGGTAGAGGACATCCTGGGGCGGAAATATTGGGAAATCTACGGACAGGACCATCCTATCGCCGGCTGTCCACTGATCCTCGCCGAAAAGTCCTTGCGAGCACATACCAAGGAACTTGCTCTAACGAATTTGGGAGGCACGTTCCTGATATCCGCATCGGTAATCGTGGGTAAAAACGGCCGCTTTCTTGGATACTGTTTGACCCTGAAAGAGATGAGTGTCTTCCGGCGAAGACAACGGCAGCGACAACAAGAAGATAAAATGGACGCCATCAGCACTCTCTCGGGAGGTATCGCCCATGAATTCAACAACTTGCTGACGGGAATACAGGGAACCATCTCCATGATTTTGGCCGGAACGAACGCACACAGCCCTGACTACGAAAAGCTGCAACGAGTAGAAAGCTACATTGAAACAGGCCATGAACTGACCAAACAACTTCTGGGATTCGGCATAGACAATACATACGAAGTGAAACCGACGGATCTCAACATCCTGGTAGAGAAGATGTGGGACGACGTGATTGCCCCAAAAGACTCAATACAAGGGAAAAAGAGCCTGGAAGACGGACTCTGGTTGAGTAATGTCGACGGTGGTCAAATAGAACAAGTCCTGTCCCACCTCTTTATGAACGCACGAGAAGCAATGCCCGCCGGGGGTGAACTACATATAGAAACAGAAAACGTGGTTTTCGACCAGAACTATGCCGACTTTTTTGGTGTCCCTCAAGGTGACTATGTCAAAATTACGCTGACCGACACGGGTGAAGGGATGGATTATGCTGTCCAAGAAAAGATATTTGATCCCTTCTTTACCACCCGTCCGCAAGGTACCGGTCTCGGCCTAACATTCGCTCAACGCATTGTTGTGAACCACGGCGGCCTAATCAATATTTATAGTGAAAACGGCCGGGGAACTTCGGTCAACATCTATTTGCCGGCGTCTTCGGATAAAGCCCGGCCGGAAAAGGAAACCGACCCCAACCAGATATTAACCGGAACAGAAACGGTTCTGCTCGTCGATGACGAGAGGATTATTCTGGAAGTGGGCGGCGAGATGCTGCGTGAATTGGGGTACCATGTCCACTTAGCCAACAGCGGGCCGGAAGCCGTTCACATTTACGGTAAACAGGGCTCACACATTGATCTGGTCATCCTGGACATGATCATGCCGGACATGGACGGCCGAAAGACGTACGATCGCTTGCGGAAAATTAACCCGGATATAAAGGTGCTACTGGCCAGCGGATACAGCATTACGAGCCAGGTATCCGAAATCCTGGCTCAGGGCTTTAACGGATTTATTCAGAAACCGTTTAACCTGATCCGATTATCCAAGAAAATGAGAGCCATCTTGGCCCAATAACTGCCTAAGGGTTCGCGCAAGAATAACTTCACAGAATGGGCGCTCGGATTTGGTTCGGATTTGGCCGATCCGATTGAGCAAAACCGCAGGCATAGCAGGCTATGTCGAGGTTTTGCGAGTGAGGTATCGGGCAAAGACGGGCGGAAGCCGAGATGGCAAAATGTGAAGTTATTCTTGCGCGAGCCCTAAGGGCTTACCAGATATAGTCTTGAGCAATATCGCGTTTGTCCTTTCCTGAAAGTACGTGCAGTGTTCGAATCTCCTTTATCTTAATCGGAGAAAGCTGACCTAAGGGGATGTAAATGATTCGCTTGTGCCACCGGGAAGCCACCTGCTTCATGAATGAACGGGGCGCGGATTTGGCCACATACACCAGATACTTTTCCATACTATATTCCAAACCCGCCAAGAGCAGATGCTCGGCCTTAGATCGCGCCCACCCATATTCCGGATCGCCCCACACATCCGCCAGCCTCAGGGGCGGATAGGTCATAAGAAATCCCCCATAGGTACATCTCGATATTCCGGGACCGACGATGTGGGCCGCCGGATCGGTGGCATAAAAAGCCATGTCCGATTCCTGATCGTGTTCGCCGAGCCAGGTCATCAAATACGGATATCGGTTATCCCCGTCGTCTTCGTCAAAGATCACAACAACGGACCCCACCCCCCCTTTGACCTTCTGAAATTCCTTGACATACAGACGTCCTTCGTCCATGTGTCGCACCGTTTCCCGCATGTCGATACCGTCCAGGACGCTTGTTTCAAAGGGCACACTGACAGCTTCATTGGAGGCCAGTATGTGGGCGCCCTTAGATTTGAGAAATCCGCCATAGTTTTCAATGGCGATGTCCTCAGGCGGATATGAACAAATGTAGGGATCATTGAACCCCTCCAGCCACTCGCCCGGTCTTCTTTCCTTAATTCTACGCCGTTTGGGAATGTACACAGGTCTTCGTTTCACCCTGGGCACTATCCGGCGGATGCGCATCTTCCGGGTTCCGAGCCATAACATGTCGGCCTTCATTCGAATGGTGGGGATGCCGGTTTCAGGCTGCTGCCACGGATAGTAAGCCCCCAAACGCCAAAAGGCGAAGCAAAAATTATCGTCCACACAACTCCGGGCAGCAATTAAGAACTGATAAAAATCGGCAATTAACCTACTCTCTAAAAACGCATAGTTTCTTGAAAACCGGAAAAAGGCACGTTTCTGCCATCGTTGGACTGCTTCCCCCGTATCCTGTTTGTAGTGGCGGGCTGCCTGGTCGAACAACCGCAAGATAGCCATTTGACGGTCCAGGGACCCTGATGGAATCTGATGTACCGCCCATCTTACCGAGGCATCCAGGGCCTCCTCTTGGCTGCAAGACGCTTTGCCCCCATCCATAAGGGTCAGGAGCCCCAGTTTCCTTCTCACTGTGTACTTGGACAACTCTGGTTCAGAGGGAAGTTCGCCGCGTCGATATTCATATACAGCGGTCAAGAAGGGCGACTCACTCATCACCTCGGGCAGATCATCGGGATGCACATTAAACAGACTAAGCCCGGTTTGCTTTGCCATTTCCAGCGGTTGGGCCTGCGGCCGAAAGAAGGCTTCCCGCACCCCCTGAAGGTGCGCCAAGCCACAAACGAAAAAGATCCTGTCATATTTTTCGGCCAGTTGTTGGAGCCGGTAGGCCATACCGGCCTCTCGCCTAACATCAAGGTCATCGCCGGCGAAGGCCGACTGGTGAAAGTAGAGTTCCAGATAGGCATGAATGCCCAAACGATGGACCGCATAGGGGTCGGGAACATGGTCGCGATAAACCGGATAGGCCGCCAAATCAAGATCTACAAAATGGATCGGCACATCACTTTCCAAACCGAGCCGCACGGCCTCCGTCATAGGATCGGTCGGCTCAACAGGAAGATATATGGGCTCTCCTTTGGCATTCTCGTAGAGTACTACGGAGAGTTCCGGTAGCCGTCGAACACCCTTCTTGACGACCTCCGCTAGGGAACCGGGAAGTTCAACAGCGATCGCCTCCGGCGCAAGTCGGAAATAAGCGTCTCGCAACGCCTCGGCAAACTCCATGCTGTAGTGTACAATCGGAAAGGGATATATGGGACCAAAGGACTGCAAACAGCTCGACATCAATTACTATCTTTCATACTGCAGGGCCTCGTCACCCAATACGTCTACGATAGCCTTCCGAATGGCTTCTCCGCTTGACATCCCGGTGCCGTGAATCATCTTCAAGGCATATCGGGCCATATTGATCCCGTCCCGAACGGAATAGACCTCGTCCGCCATATGGGCCCGTTGGAGAAAATCGACCATGTAATTCAGGATATCTTCGTCTCCAAAGGGTAGATTTTCTTTCAGGACTCTCAACTCGTCCTCCCGCTCGGGAAAATCGACAAACACCTGAGGCTGCAGTCTGGAATGGATATATTCGGGAATCTCATATGTGGACGCATCGTCGTTGATTGTCGCCACAAACCGAAAGTCCTTATGGGCGGGAATGGTCAATCCCGTAATGATGGATTCCACATATCGCCGATCGTCGAGCAGCGGCGCCAAAGAAGCCCAGGATTTCTCACTCATCCGGTTTCCTTCGTCCAAGATACATACCCCCCCTTTGATCATGGCCGTAACCAAAGCGCTGGCCGCATATCTCACGCGACCGTCTTCGCCGATCACCGGCATGATAATCAAGTCTTCCGGACGGGTATCCATGGTCGCCTGTAACAAATATGCAGACCTTTTAAGACGTTTTGCCGCGGCATAACCGAGTGTCGTTTTACCGACTCCCGGTTTGCCCACAATGCGTGGATTAAACGGTATGTCCTTTTCGTCGATAACCATCCAAGCAGCAAGAACCTGCTTGATAAGTTCCTTTTGACCCACCCACCGCAAGGGGAGTTCCGCCGGCTGGGCAAGCATAACCTGTAAAGAGCCGATATTGATCACTTCGCCTATCTGTGAGGCCTTTCCCATAAACACCTACCTATTTTAATTGTGTATCGTGTCTACTTTAGATCAACACCTACCCATTGTCAATTCAGGATAAGGCCCCAAATCCCGCCGGCAAAATCTTCCCCGGCGAGGTTTTCTTTGAACCTACAAGGCGAATTTTTGTGGCATTTAGGTCGAACTCTTGATAAACGGTACGCATCGCAAGAGAGGATAATAGGAATAATATCACCCACGCCAATGAAATCCGCGTTAAAGCAATCGGACCGTCTACCTGAAGACCCGCCGGTCCAAGATCCGTCCACTCCCCATTTAACCGAACACACCGGCGGCGGAGTGGATTCCGATCTGCAGAGACCAGCCGTTAAACGGTTTTTAAAATATTTCTACAACCGTTTCGTCCGGCTTCATGGCAGTGCTGAACAAATTGCTTGGGGAAGTGCGGTAGGACTCTTTGTCGCCATGTCACCGACCTTGGGGTTTCAGATGTGTATGGCCGTAGCTATTGCGGCATTTTTTAAGGTCAATAAGGTGGCCGCCGCTGCTACCGTCTGGGTTACCAACCCGGCCACGGCACCGGTCATTTATTGGATGAATTACCAGCTCGGGGCAAAACTCCTCGGTCATCCGGTTCACCCGCTCTTTTTCTCGAATCCCTCTTGGGAAACCCTTTGGAACTCGGGAAAGCATGTCTTTTTGTCTCTCCTCGTCGGAGGCGCAATTGCCGGTATCGCCTTGGGATCGATCGCCTATATCATCATCGTCAATATGATAAAAACCACCAGGAAGAAAGCCCAACGTCTTCGAGGGAAAAAGCCCCCAGAACGATAATTCAAGACAAGTTACTGTTTTTCCCATCGGAGCAACTCGGTTACTTGGCTAAGCGTACTACCTTCCTTTATCTCCTCGCGGATTCGGTTTTCCCTTTCCAACACGTCCATTGCCCGGTTGGCATATTCCGTGGCCAGTGTCTTGGGCAAAACGACAATGCCGTCATCGTCTCCCAAGATCCAGTCACCTGTCTCAACTTTTTGATCCCCTATGGTAACAGGCACCCCGATTTCTCCAAATCCCTTGGGTTCACCGGCATTGGGCATGACCAACCGGGAAAAAGCGGGAAATTTGAGGGCCGCAATCTCATGGCTATCCCGAATGGCACCATCAATGACAACGCCGGCGAGCCCCTTTTGGATCGCCGAGTGGGTGGCCAGTTCGCCCCAAACGGCCGGCCCCACACCACCCACGTCAACCACAATCACATCTCCCGACTCCCCCATGTCTATGGCCTGGACGGGCTTGGCCCAGTCCCCCGGATACGTACGGACGGTCAATGCCCGGCCTACAATTTTCAGCCCCGCAAATAGTGGTACCAGACCTTTTACCACGCCGCCCCGATGTAACGCATCCGATAGGTTGGCAGCAGACACCTGCTCAAGGATTTGCCGAACCTGTTCCGCGGATCCCCTCTTAAAGAGCTTTGTCGCAATTGGGGTTTTATTCTCCATGGCCCGCTTGATGACTGCGGCGGCATCGGACGGATCCACTGATTTTGATATGGCGCCTCCCACCACAACGATTGACGCCCCGGCCTCAATCGCCATGGGAGCCGTTTCGGAATTGATTCCGCCAGCCACACCCACAGGTACCGAAACGGCCGCCGCCACCTGTCGCAAGGTATCAAAGGGGTCTTTGCCCTCCATTTGTTCGTCTATGGCACAGTGAACCGTGATAAAGTCCACCCCGATCTTTTCCAAGGCTATCGCCCGAGAAACGGGATCCTCAACAGCGATGAGGTCCGCCACGATCCGGGTTCCATAATTGCGGGCCGCCTGAACGGACTCCCGGATGGTCGCATCACTAGCGGCACCCAACACGTCCACGATATCCGCCCCGGCTTTGGCCGCC
Source organism: uncultured Desulfobacterales bacterium (assembly GCA_964440795.1). Taxonomy (GTDB): domain Bacteria; phylum Desulfobacterota; class Desulfobacteria; order Desulfobacterales. Next base: position 55,695 of record CAYTTQ010000001.1, read on the forward strand.
GCTTCCACTTCTATGCGACCCGCATCCATAATTTTCATATCTGCAACGACCTTGTGTCCCGGAAAAAGCCGTCTGAGCTCACGGACGCTCTGCAATCCCTCGCTTTTTATCAAGGGAGTGCCTGCCTCAAACCAGTCCACCCCACCTATCAAAGCCTTTTCGGCGGTCTTAACCGCCCGGTTAAGATCAACAAAATCCAGAGCCAATTGAATGACCGGTCTCATAGCTTACCTCAAAGATGAAAGATATCCGGTCCCAACCCTTACAGCAGACAGTCTCCGCAAGGACCAAGGGCCGGAGGTACTCAAATTATTCCAAGTTGGTGTGTCTTTGCTGCAACATCCGCTGATCGCTTCCATGCCGAACAAAAAGCGCATGGGAAACGCCTTCGAGGAACAGGAACGCTGCTTGCTCGAATGGAGAGCCGAGAGCCTGTACAAATGGCTCATCGTCGGCATCTGCCTCTTCTACCGGCACAACCGGAATATGAATGACGGCATCCAGATGTGCTTCCATAGGTGAGTATGTTGTCCCCAAAATGCCGAATGTCCTCCCACCGGCACGCTTCGCCCGTTCTACGAGACTACAGGTGCAGGACGTACGACCCGAACCGGATAAAACCACCAGTAAGCCCCCTTCACCGATCGGCGGAGTGACCGTATCGCCGGCGAAGTGTGCACAATATCCCATATGCATGAGTCGCATGCAGAAACAGCGCAGAATATATCCGGACCGCCCCTGGGCCGCGCAGAAAACAGGCGCCGAGGCTCGCAGCCACCGACAGAACCGGTCCGCCTGCTGGGAGGGAATATCTTCCAGACATCTTAAGGCATGCGCCGCGATAAGCGAACACCGTCGGTCGATCTTCATAGCCGGTCCATAACGACTGATTTCTGTTAAAATGCGGGAAAAGCGTACAAGAAATAGACGGGGGAAGTCAATGCGCATTTCAGGTGGGGCGGGCGCAGGGACCATCCAAGCGAAAAAGGATTCGTAAGCCGGGCAACGACAATGGTCTTCCCGTCGGTGGTTGCCAAGGTAAGGGCTCGCGCAAAAATAACTTCACATTTTGCCATCTCGGCTTCCGCCCGTCTTATCCGTCCAGCACTTGTCGTATGGTGTGAGAAAGCTGTTTAACCGAGAAAGGCTTCTGGATAAACCCGTTACACCCTCTGGCCATAATCTCACTGGCCTGACCTTCGATACTGTATCCACTGGACAGCAGCACTTTTGCCTTCGGTTCTATCTCCTTTATCCGGTCATAGGCTTCGCCCCCGCCCATATCGGGCATAATCATGTCCAGAATCACCATATCGATCTCGTCTTTGTTCTTTTGATAAACGTTTACCGCCTCCTTGCCGTTCCTGGCCAAAAAGACCTTGTATCCCATTTCTTCCAGGATCTCCTGACCCACTTCGATAATCATTTCTTCATCGTCAACCAACAACACCACTTCGCTACCCTTCTCGAGGGCGGTCGGTTCTTCCCGTTTTTCAGGAACCTTTTGTCCCGAGGCCGGAATAAAGACGTCCAGAACCGTTCCCTCACCTTCCTTGCTCATCACATCAATGATCCCCTTGTGATTCTTAATGATTCCATATGCGGAAGCCAGCCCCAGCCCGGTCCCCCTACCCATCTCTTTGGTGGTAAAGAATGGTTCAAAGACCCGGCGCAGTGTTTCCGCATCCATCCCTATACCTGTATCTTTAACAGAGATCTTCACATACTCGCCCGGTACCACCCCGTAGGGACGGACCCCGTCGTCGCTCAAAGTAACGTTTCGGGTTTGGATATATAAGCTTCCTCCTTCCGGCATGGCATGCCCGGCGTTGACATATATATTGAGCAATACCTGTTCGATCTGGCCTCGATCCACCTCGGTTACCCAAATGTCCGACTCGTAATCGGTGTGAATCTTAATGTCTTTCTTAGTCCGACCAAACATCTGGATCGTCTTAGACGCCAGTTCGTTCAGATCCGTCGGCCTTACCTCGTACTTACCGCCTCTGGCAAATCCAAGGAGTTGTTTGGTAAGATTGGCCCCGCTTTCCACGATGCCCTCTATGCCTTTCAAGTGCTCATAGTACGGGTGGCCGGAATCCATGTTCAAAAACATCAACGATGCCCGTCCCTGTATACCCATCAACAAGTTGTTGAAATCATGGGCGACGCCACCGGCCAGTGTCCCGATTGCTTGCATCTTCTGATATTGGGTCAATTGAGATTCCAGTCTAACCTGCTCGGTAACATCCTTTAAGACCCCGACCACACCGGAGACCTTGCCGCTTCCGTCAAGGTTGGGGGCACCACTTAAGCTAAAAACCCGGCGTTTTCCAACCTTGTCCCGTAACGTACAGGAGGTATCCCGTATGGTTTCTCCGTTATATCCGACTCGTTCAAATAAATCCGTGTACCGTTGTCTGCAATCCTTTCCGGCAAAATCGGCCACGGTCTTTCCCACCACTTCTTCCACCTTGTGACCCAAGATTTTCTCCCAGGCAGGATTGACGTAGGTGAACCGGCCGTCGAGACCTAAGGTGTAAATGATGTCCGGCGAACTGTTGACCAGGTCCTGATAACGCCTCTCGGATAGCGCCAGCTTTTCCGTAACGATATTGCACTTTCTTTCCAACGCCTTCTGATCGACGGCGTTGCGTACCCGTTTCAACAGCTCATCAAACTCAAAAGGCTTTCTTAAATAATCATGGGCTCCTTTCCTAAGCGACGCCACTGCAGAATTGACGGAAGCATGGCCGGTGATGACAATCACCAATGTGTTCAACGCATTTTGCTTGATATGTTCCATGATCTCAAGGCCGTTCATGTCCGGCATGACGATGTCCAAGAGGGCAAGATCTATGTCGTTTTGGACCAGGCATTGCAACGCCGCTCGACCATCATTGGCAGTGAACGTTTCATACCCTTCGTTACTCAAAAGAACCTTCAAGCTGTCACACATACGTACTTCGTCATCCACTATGAGGACCTTTGGTGTGTGGGCCATGCTGGGCTTGCCTCCGAAAATCCAAAACCGCAGGCCAACGAGCCCACGGTAGCTCTGGATTGATTTTTTGTTCTAATTCGACTTTAGGGGCAACACGATATCAAATCTCGTACCTGAAGGCGGTTCACTCCGGCAGGTAATCGTCCCATTCAACTCCTTGACAATATTGTAAACTACGGACAACCCCAAGCCTGCGTGCCCCCCTTTTTTCGAGGTAACAAACGGTTCAAACAGCCGCGCCTTGACATCATCCGAAATCCCAGGTCCGTTGTCGCGAAACGTTACCTGGATGGCATCACAGGATGTTGGGTCCTCAAGACTTTGGTTTTGAAACGTTTCCCCGCAGGGTCGGGTCTCTATAAAGAGGTCCCCTCCACTCGACATGGACTCTACGGCATTTTTGATCAGATTGATGAACACTTGCTTCAAGCTGTTCTTTTCGGAAAAAATCATCGGCAGGGAAGGGAAAAGCTCAAGGTGGATATTCACCTTAGACTCCACTTGGACGGATTCTCGTACAATCTTGACCAAATCGGACAGTAAGGCATTTACGTCTACGGGCTCCTTCGGCCTTACTTCGGGTTCGGAAAAGTCAGACAATTTTTGCACGATGAGTGCCACTCGGTCCAGTTCCTCGCTAATGATCCTGAGTTGGTCATGGACCGGATCGTTTTCCGGCAGTTTCATCCCAAAAATCTTGACATAGTTTTTGATGATCCCCAACGGATTGTTGACTTCGTGAGCCACCTTTCGGGCCAGAGCGGAAGCGGCCGCCAAGCGTTCCTTCTGAACCAAATCGGCTTGCCTGGATCGTGCGCTGTCCGCAAAAACCGCTAAGGACGTCTGGTTTGCATACATGGTCAACAGATTCATCTGGCCGCTTTGTTTCAACGCTTCTGCGTCCTTCATGCCCAAAACCATCACTCCAAGCGGCTCACCATGGGCAACCAAAGGTAAACACAGGATCTCATCTTTTCCGATCAACCGGATCAATTGATCATCGATGATACTCAACTCAACCGACTTTAACCGGCCGGAAGAGTCTAAAGGCCGTTTTTCTTCCAGACAACGGACAGGCAGACAATTGCTCGTTTCTGCAGACAGGGCCAACTCGCGGATTCGACCGTCCGTTATCGACTCGGAGGCCTCCTTGCCACACAGCAGATTTGTCTCCGGATCACGAATTAAAAACAATACGTCTTCTATATCAAACAGGACCTGCAGCCCCTGACGGGCGATGTACAGGATCGATTCTTGGCCGTAAGCCTCCAGCAGATTTTGAAGCGTCCCCTGAAGTAATGAGACATTCCTGACACTTTTCAAAAGATCTATTTCTTTTTCTTGATCTTGGGGCGCCCCTTTCCTATCTGCCGATTCCTGGGGCCTAACGTCCATGCCCAGTGATTGAGCAGTCTCTCCAACTTGCGCCTCGTTTTCCGACAGGAGTTGCTCAACCTCGGTCCGGGAAAAACCAAACAGCCCGTTTGCCGCATCAAATCCGGTGGTATCTTCCGCCTTGGCGTCCGTGGTCAGACGATTGGCCAAAAAGACCACTTTGACCAGCGGCAGGGCATCAGAAATCCGCGGTGCCGGCTCATGATGATAACGAAGCGCATCCGCCATAAAGGACTGCAGATGCCATTGGCCGATCATCCAGGCACCCACATCCGAGTGTGTCACCCCAAAACGATCCTTTTCCAGCCCAGACACCCCGCTCAATCCTTGGTTCGATTGTAACACCTCCGCATATTCTTTGGGGAAGTTCACCCAAAGGACGAGCTTGCCGATATCATGAAGGAGACCGGACAAAAAAGCCTCCTCCGGAGCGCTATAATCGATTCTCCGGGCAATCAATTTGGCCATGCCGGCACAGAGCAGACTATGGCGCCAAAAGCCTTTCAAATCAAAGATCCCATCCGCCTTCGCCCCCCCAAAGACCTGAAAGACGGCCGCACTGACGGCAATATTCTTGATTGCGTCGGTCCCAAGTAACAATAAGGCCTGTTCCATATTTGTTACCCGGGTCGGCAGGCCATAGCCGACGGAATTGATCATGCGCATGACCTTGGCACTCAGGGAAGAATCCTTATCAATGATCCGGGAGATCTCTTTTACCGTTGTGCTGTCGTCATTGCAGGCATTGATCAATCGAAGAAGGATGTGGGGCAACGTGGGAAGGTTCTTGGAAGTTCGTATCTTGTTAAGGATCGGTTTTTTTTGAGAATTCATGTGTCGATATGGATGGCAAAAAGCATGCGTTTAGTGACGAAACCAACTCGCTGATATTTCATATTACTTCAACGGTGGGCTTTATGTCAAACTTTTGAAAAACCCTCGAGGACACAAAAAAGCACCTGTGGGGACCATCCTCGCCCCGCACAGGTGCCGCAGTCAAAAAAGCCGACTTCCTATTTACTTAAGCCGTAACCCAGGGTGTCAAAAAACAGACAAGCCATTACATCTTTGACATGAGTTCCTTCGTTACTTCTTGAACGCTCGGTGCGCCATCGATCTCAATATACTTTATTTTCCCTTCTTTTTCCGCCAAATCCTTGAAATAATAGGCCGCCGCCAGAGTCCCCGTATTTGTGTCGTAATATATACCGTGGCGCTTGTCTATAGCATCTTCATCTTGATCATCCGATCGCGTGGTCAGTTCCCCTCCACACACGCGGCACTTGTCACCATCCGGCTTTATGGCATCAATGTAGATATTATTCGGGTGGTTATTGTCGTTCTTACAAAGCCTGCGTCCCATAATGCGGTTTTTGGCGATCTGTCGGTCCAACACCACCTCGACCACGACATCCAGCCCAAGGCCGGACGCCTTTAAGGCCTCATCCAATTTTATGGCTTGCTCCTTGTTTCTGGGAAACCCGTCCAAAAGCCATCCGTTTTTACAATCATCTTTCTTCAATCGTTCCAAAATCATGGGAATCGTGATTTCGTCAGGCACCAACTCTCCCCGGTCAATGTATTCTTTGGCCTTGATACCTATTTCGGTGCCGTTGCCGATGTTTTCCCGAAAGATCGCGCCGGATTCAATATGGGGAATATTGAACTTCTCCTTCAAGATCGCCCCTTGGGTTCCCTTACCACTACCATTTGGTCCAAACATTAACACACTCATAGACGTCTCCTTTCCTATCCCTTTTTTGTGAGGTTCGCCCACGCATGAGGGTCCTATAGCAAATACGACTTTTTGTCAAGGCGTTTGCCCCCACCCGAAAGGCACGATCAAGTTTTGGCTTGACAGAACCACACAAACCGGTTAGAAATAACAGTTTGTGGTACATAACGCCTGAAGAGAGGTACGCATGAAGACCTACAATGCGAAAGCGCAGGATCAAAAGAAAGAGTGGTTTGTTATCGATGCGAAGGAACGGGTACTGGGCCGGCTGGCCAGTTTCGTGGCAACCCGCTTACGGGGCAAACATCGACCGGAATATACTCCTCATGTCGACACGGGCGATTACATTGTGGTGATAAACGCCGATAAAGTTTCGCTTACCGGCCGCAAACCGGACGCCAAGATGTACCATCATTACTCAGGCTACCCCGGTGGGCTTAAATCGAAAAACGCCCGGGAGCTATTGGAAAAGCGACCGTCGCAAGTGATAAATCACGCGGTTCGGGGGATGCTTCCCAAAAACAGATTGGGCCGCAATATGATTAAGAAATTAAAGGTTTATGGGGGGGCTGACCACCCACACGAAGCGCAGCAACCCCAACCACTGGATTTTTGAAATTTGGATATAGGAGCCTATCATGCCCGAAGTTTATTACGGAACAGGAAGACGAAAAACAGCTGTAGCTAGAACCTGGCTAAAGCCGGGTATGGGAAATATCATAATCAACAAACGCAACATCGATGATTATTTTAGCAGAGAAACAGCCAAGATGATTGTCGAGCAGCCGCTGGTACTCACCGACACTCGGGGCAATTTTGACATCGACGTCAATGTCGCCGGGGGTGGCGCTTCCGGGCAAGCAGCAGCTATTCGACATGGAATAACCAGGGCGTTACTCCATGTAAACCCCGAATTCAGGTCAACCTTGAAGAAGGTGGGCTTCGTTACGCGGGACCCGAGAAACAAGGAAAGAAAGAAATACGGACAGAAGGGTGCTCGGGCCCGTTTTCAGTATTCAAAACGTTAGTAGCAACTATAGATTTAGGATCAAGCAAGGCCTTACGGATATAGCCTTGCCCCGAAGAAACGTAACGTGTTTGCCGGCTAGAGGGAATGATTCTCTCTTTTTGTGCCTCATGTTAGGAAGGAAAAGCGATCGTGGCGAAGGAAGAACCTATCGAAGTAAGCGGGAAAGTCATACAGGACATGTCCCACGGAACGTATAAGGTGGAGCTTGAAAACAAGCACCAAATTCTAGCGCATCCTTGTGGAAAAATGCGGAAGTACTCTATAAAAATTCTTCCGGGAGACCTGGTTACTGTAGAACTCTCGCCCTATGATCTAACCCGCGGAAGAATCACCTACCGGTACAGCGGTCGCTAAGGGTTCGCGCAAAAATAACTGCACGTACCAAGTAGTTCGAAGCGTCTGAAGCAAATCCGGCATCTTAACCTATCCTCGAGTCCTTTTCCATGAATACCGGAGGATGAATATGGGCATTACGGCAGCAGTCATCGGAGCAACGGGATACGCAGGTGCGGAACTGGTAAGACTTCTATCCGGCCATCCCCGGGTTCGATTAACGTCCCTAGTCTCTCGGCAGTATGCAGGACGACCCTTTTCCCACGTCTATCCATCCATGGCGGGAGTTGTGGATATGCGTTGCGACGATTTTTCCGAGGCGCCGTCAAGCATGACGGCAGACCTGGTATTCACCGCCCTACCCCATAAAACCTCCATGGGCATAGTGCCTGAGTTACTCCAGAAGGGCCATCGGGTGGTCGACCTCAGCGCCGATTTCCGGTTCAAGGATGTGGCACTGTATGAAGAATGGTACGATCATCATAGCGCAAAGGGCCTACTCCAGGACAGCGTATACGGGCTTCCGGAGATCTACCGCCGCGATATCGAAAAAGCGTCCCTGGTTGGAAACCCCGGTTGTTACCCCACCAGTGTCTTGCTCCCCCTATTGCCCCTCATCGGGCAGGAATTCGTGGACTCCGACAATATCATCGCAGACGCGAAATCAGGCACCAGCGGTGCCGGACGGTCCCCGAGCTTGACAACCCATTTCTGTGAAGTCAACGAGGCCTTCATGGCCTACAAGGTGGACGAGCACAGGCACGCCCCGGAGATGGATGAAATCCTGAGCCTTGTTTCCGGGAAAAACATCCATATCACTTTTACCCCCCATTTGGTACCCATGACACGGGGGATGTTAACCACGCTCTATGTGGGCTTAAAAGCAGATTTAACCACGGAGCAAATAATCACCCGGCTCGAATCTTTCTATGCCCACGCACCTTTCGTCCGGATCTGCCCGGCCGGCACAATACCCAACACCCTACACGTAAAAGGGACCAACTACTGCAATATCGGTGTCAAGGTAACTCGACGGAACCGAAGGCTTATTCTTGTATCCGCTATAGACAATCTTGTAAAAGGGGCCGCCGGGCAGGCCGTACAAAACATGAATATCATGTGTGGGTTCCGGGAAACCGAAGGTTTGGACCATGTCCCTTTCCCCTTGTGATACGGGACCCGCAAACCAACCCACAACGACCGGGGGAACGAAACATCCACAAGGCAAGGCACTTTGTTCTTTGCACTTTGTTCTTTAAACAGGGCCGGAATCGTCCCGTTATCCCATGCAAAAAAGATTTAAGCTCGTCATTGAATACGACGGCACCCATTATCACGGGTGGCAACGTCAACAAGACGCTCCCACTATTCAAGGGGCCGTTGAAGCCGCCCTTAAGCAGATAACCCGTCAAACCCCCAGCGTGATCGGATCAGGTCGCACGGATAGAGGCGTGCATGCCCAAAACCAAGTGGCCCATGTTGCCCTCGACACCCAGCTTACCGGTGGGGTTTTAAAAAAAGGGCTGAACAGCCTTACCCCTGCCGACATCGTGATCAAAGACTGCCGGACGGTGCCGGATTCATTTCATGCCAGATACGGCGTGTCCAGCAAGATTTATGACTATCATATTTTCAACCAGGCCACGCCGACGGCACTTCTTCGACGATTCACGTGGCACATCAGAAAAAAACTGGACCTTGTATCCATCCGGGAAGCCATGGACGTCCTCCGGGGCACCCATGATTTTTCTGCTTTTGAGGCCACCGGCAGTGAGCGGTCCCATCCCATACGAACAATTTTGAACACTTGTGTCGCTTCACGGGACCAAGACAGTCACGTGATCCTCACTATAGAAGGCAACGGATTTCTCCGATGTATGGTCCGGAATATCGTGGGAACGTTGGTAGAAGTGGGGGTAGGAAAAAGAACGCCTCACGCATTTTTTGAAATCCTCGAGTCCGGAGATCGATCCAGGGCCGGAGCAACCGCCCCGCCGCACGGGTTGTTTCTCCGAACGGTCAAATACGAGGGCGACCAATCAGCGGAAGACGCCTTGCTTACACTCTCTCCACCCTTTTGATAATGATATCATCATAGGCGGACATAATGTCTCTTCTGCTGATCACGCCCACGAGGTTTCGCGATCCAAACACGTCCACCACGGGAAGAATGGAAAAATCCCCCTGACTGATCCGCGTGAGGGCAACAAACAAGTTGTCACTCTGAGAAACAGTCACCAGCTCCTTTTTAGCGATGTCCAAGGCGGTGGTCGGTCGATCGGCCCGGTCCTGCTGGGCAACACTCTGGCAGTCCGACCGAGAAATGACACCGACCAGCGTCCCCTCATCATCAACCACGGGAAAACTGTTGGGCTTGCTCCTGTAGACAAAATCGATCAGCTCATCCACCGGCATATCGGCATGGATTGTCTCGGGATCGGGCCTCATAGCCAGGCTAACGGGAATGTTTTTGAGTTGGGTAATCTCTCGATCCGAACCGACATCCAATACCTTTCGACCCGATTTAATCTCTGCAACCCTTTGATTATAGTATTCAATGACCGCCCTTCGATCCAGCATCCCGATCAACACTTTAGGGTCCTCGTCCTTCACAACGGGAAGTCTTTGAAGGTTGCGAATGATAAACTTCTTGAGTACCTCGTTGAGATCCTCGGAAGGCGTCGTGTAGATAATCGCCGGATTGGCCACGTCTTTCATCCGGACTAGGTCCCCAAGGTTTTGGTCGAAGAGGATACTGCGAATGTCGTTGATGGAAAAGATGCCGGTCAATTTGTCATCGCCGTCCACCACCGGGAAGTAGTGCTGGTCCGTAGAGGAAAACATGACCCGAAAGGCACTAAGCGGCATCCGTTCCGGTACCAGCTGTACCTGACGTACCTGAGACATCAATTCTTTCACCCGAATCGCACCCAAAACATCGACAAAAAAATCGCCTCTGTGGGCCTTGGATTCAAGCTTGGTGCGCACTTGTTTTTCGTAAATCGTCCACTTCCTCGAAAACATGAATGTCAACAGACAAACCAGCAGACTCGGTAACAACAAGTGGTAAGAATTGGTCATTTCACTTACAAAAATGATTGTTGAAATCGGCGCGCTGGAAACTCCCGCAAAAAATCCGGCCATTCCCACCACGACAAACGCCCCTGGCTGGGTGACAATGCCGGGAATCACGGCATGAAATATTTGACCCACAGCACCCCCGAGCGCACCGCCGATCACCACCGACGGCCCAAAGACACCCCCACTTCCTCCGGATCCGATAGAAAGAGAGGTGGTCAGTATCTTGCCGAAGGCAATCCCTAAAAGGATCAAGGTCGGCAACTCATTGTGCAACGCCATTTGGGCGGAACCGTAACCGAAAGCCAAGGTTTCTTTTAGAAAGAAACAGCCAATGATACCGGTGCCGAGTCCACCCAATGCCGGTTTGAAATGATTGGGAATCCTCAGTCGCTTGAAGAATTGGTGGGTTCCGTAAAAGGCTTTCACATAAAACATGCCTGCCCCCGCCAGAACAAGGGCTAATACAATATACGGCCCCAATTCCAAGGGGTTGTGGAAAACGAAGTCCGGCGATTGGAAAAGAGATCCCCACCCGAAGACAAGGCAAAAGATACAATAGCCCACGACCGATGAAATCCCTGCCGGTATAATTACTTCCGCCTCAAATTCCGGCTCACGATACAGCACTTCAGCTGCAAAGAGGGCAGCAGCCAAGGGTGCTCGGAATATACTCCCGATCCCGGCTCCCATGCCAGCCACCAGCATGATACGCCGTTCCCGTTCCGACAACTGGAGTTTGGTTGCCAGAAACGCCCCAAAACCCGCCCCGATCTGAGCGATGGGACCCTCCCTTCCCCCGGAACCCCCAGACGTAATGGTCAATGCAGAGGCGATGGTCTTGATAAAGGGGATACGTCCCCGTACGAACCCACCCAAATTATGATAAGAATCAATGGCCGCATCGGTTCCGTGACCCTCAGCTTCCGGTGCAAAGGTATACACCAACCACCCGCTGACCAATCCGCCGATAGCCGGCAAAAGCAAGAGCATCCAGCGCCTTAAGGGGGCCCCCGTCGGGGGAAAGAGATGGGTTTCCCCGGCAGGGGCATGGGGCCGATAACCCGCCAACTGCTCCAACAAAACATACAGTCCGATTTGACACAGATATTGGAAAACGATTGCACCCAAACCGGCGATTAACCCGATTAAGACATAATAGAATATCCATTTGCCTGTGCTGGTCGCCTGAGATGTCTCCAGTTTAAATCCCGCACTTTTGACACTCGGGTTTTTTTGGTAAGAAGTTGCCATTCCTTATGGTTTTTGGTATGAGATGCTGCGTGTTGCTCAATGTTGCCGCGAGTGGCTGACAGATTCCCCGATACGTGTCCTGCACAACTGAGGGGCTGGGTTTCTATAACGGTGACAGGAGCTTAGGTCAAGAAAAAAGATGGCCGGGACAGGGATATCGGTCTTCTTGTCTGTACTTAGAAAGGTCGTTAATCCGGTTGGTTGAAGGGGAATAGCCATGTTGCTTTCAAAGAGAATTCAGTCGATTAAACCGTCTCCCACTCTTGCCATGAACGCCCAGGCGGTCGCCATGAAACAGTCGGGAGTGGACGTTATCAGCTTCGGCGTAGGAGAGCCTGACTTCGATACGCCGCTGCACATCAGGGAAGCCGCCAAGCAGGCAATGGACGACGGTATGACGCGGTACACCGCTGTAGGGGGTATCCCGGAATTAAAGACGGCGATCATCAAAAAATTTGAAAAAGAGAACAACTTAACCTATCGGCCGGAAGAAGTCATGGTTTCCTGTGGTGGAAAGCACGTCCTTTACAATTTGGCGCAAGCCGTTTTAAATGCCGGTGACGAAGTTATTATCCCCGCTCCCTATTGGGTATCCTATCCCCCTATTACCGTATTGGCCGATGCCAAACCGGTCACCGTACAAACCTCGCCGCGAGACGACTTTAAGTTGTCGGCGGAAACGCTGCGGCGCTCGGTCACCCCGCAAACCAAATTGCTGATTTTGAACAGCCCGTCGAATCCGACGGGGGCTGTTTACAGCAAGCCTGAACTGGAAGCCCTGGCAGAGGTTGTTTTGGAAAAGGACTTGCTTGTGGTGTCCGACGAAATCTATGAAAAACTCATCTATGACGACACACCTTTTTGCAGTATTGCCGAACTGGGAGAAGAGATAAAGGCCAGAACGCTTATCGTAAACGGCGTTTCCAAGACATATGCAATGACCGGTTGGCGAATCGGGTATGCCGCCGGTGACGGCAGCGTTGTTTCCGCCATGACAAAGATCCAAAGCCAAAGCACCTCGAACCCAAACGCCATCGCCCAGAAGGCGGCGGTCGAGGCCTTGACGGGGCCCCAAGACTCCGTAGATGAAATGACCCGTATCTTCAGTGAACGTAGGGCATATTTGGTCAACCGTCTAAACGGCATTGCGGGAGTCCGCTGTAGTAACCCGGAGGGCGCCTTCTATGCCTTTGCAGACTTCAGCCACTACTTCACCAAAGAAAAAGAGGGCCGACCCATCGGTGGTTCAGCCGGCTTGTGTGAATATTTGCTGACGGAAGCCCAAGTCGCATTGGTTCCTGGAATTGCTTTCGGTGCCGATGAGTTTCTGCGATTTTCTTTCGCCACCAGCCTTGAACTCATAGAAAAGGGGCTCAACAGAATAGAAGCGGCCTTGGACAAATTAAGTTAGGGATGCGCCCTCGGGGCTTGTTTACGTACTCGGTTTTTACAAATAGTTTTCCGCCATAACCCATATAACAACAAGACCGTTTGCCCGTCATTTTTGATGAGCGATGGCATATCGTCATCGATCGATGGTCACCCTTGATTGAACGACCATCGATCAAGACTGATAGATGTTCCTAGCGGCCCTTGCGTTTGGATGCTTTCAGGGGATTAACCTTGCTGGATTGGATCTTGGTCGCTTCTTTCACATGTGTGGCAAGATTGCAGTTGCCGGTCTTCCATTTTGCGGATGGATCCGGACAGGCCGTGCAATACCACCCACCGGAAAAATCGGAAGAGCGCTCGCATCCTTCACAAGCTTCAACCACCGGGTGGCAGCTGCCGCCATTGAAGGAGCAACCGTTCTTGGTCATAAATACACACGATACGCCTGGTTTAACCGTTGTACAGTCCATTGGAACCACCTCCTTATGCGAGTTGTTTGGTCAAAATTGCAAAACTCTTTATTTTAAGACAGCCGAGAAATTTTTGTCAAGCTCTTCCGGCAATATATTTTTCAAAAAGCTGCTTGGCCAAAGCGGACCACGTCAAGATTGGAATATGTCTTGCATATCTTTTTCGTCCACAACGGAAGCATTGCTGGTTTTGGGGTGCTACAACCACATAGTGCCAGCGATAGCGGAACACACGGGTGGACTTTATAAAAACCTAAATGCATACGTCTATAACCATACCCAGATTTACTGAGTAGAATCACCAAGGGAGGATACACATGCCTATTTATTTATGGCAAGGCCAAGACCGAAAGGGCGTACCTCAGAAGGGAGAACTGGAAGCAGCCGATGAAGCCGCGGTAAAAGCCCAACTACATCGCATGCGCATTAAGCCCTCAAAAATAAAGAAAAAACCAAAGGATCTCTTTGAAAACGTCTCCTTTCTCCAACCGAAGGTTCAAACGTCGGATGTGGTGGTCTTTGCCCGTCAGTTTGCGACAATGATCAATGCCGGACTCCCGCTCATCCAGTGCCTTGATATCCTTCAGTCTCAGCAGGAAAACAAGACCTTCAAAAAAATGCTCAAGGATACCAAAGAAAAGGTCGAGGGGGGCTCCACACTTGCCGACGCACTGAGTAAATACCCCCAAACCTTTGATAACCTCTTTGTCAACATGGTTGCGGCGGGAGAAACAGGCGGCATCCTAGATACCATCTTGGATCGCCTGTCGAGCTACATGGAAAAGGCCATGAAGCTCAAGAAGGAAGTCAAATCGGCGATGACCTACCCGATCATCGTACTGGTTATTGCCGTACTGGTTGTCGCTGTAATTCTCATTTTCGTCATCCCCGTGTTTGAAAAAATGTTTTCCGATTTCGGTGGTGCCCTCCCCACGCCGACGCGGATCGTCATTACTCTTAGTGACTTTGTAAAGGGAAATGTGCTGTATATGATCGCCGGCCTGATCGTACTCGGTTTTGCGTTTAAGCGATTCTACAGTACAGAAAAAGGTCGCAAGTGTGTAGACGACCTCCTCTTGAGGCTTCCCGTCTTTGGCCCCCTGTTACGGAAAGTGGCTGTCGCCAAGTTCACCCGGACCTTAGGCACAATGGTCAGCAGTGGCGTGCCGATACTGGACGCCCTGGACATCACCGCCAGGACATCGGGAAACAAGACCGTGGAATCCGCTGTTTATTCTGTAAGATCCGCCATCAGTGAAGGTCAGACGATGGCCGGCCCGTTGGCCGCCAGCGGTGTATTTCCCTCCATGGTATGCCAGATGGTGTCTGTCGGTGAATCGACCGGCGCCCTGGATTCCATGCTGAGCAAAATCGCCGATTATTATGACGACGAGGTTGATGCAGCCGTTGACAGTCTAACCTCAATGATCGAGCCTTTCATGATGGTCTTTCTGGGGGTAACCATCGGGGGGTTGGTGGTCTCCATGTACCTACCCATCTTTAAAATGGCCGGCATGGTCAGCAACTAAAGCACGGCGGCCGACCAACGGCAGATGGCAGCTAAATAAAAAAGTGTCGCGTGTTTAAGGCGCGTTCGAGCCCTATCGTCAGTTGCTCCGCCCCGACGCCATAGGTTTAGACAGGTCCCCTCGCAACACGTCCAATTGGTAATGACAAATACCGTAAAATCGCCCCATTTCCTTTCGAAAAAACTCCAATGGCTGATGTTTTTGCGCGTGATCTTCACCACGGTTCTGTTGGGGTCTACAATCATTTTCCAGTTAACCGACCAGCATTCCCTGATCACCCCCCCTCTTCTGCTGATATACCTTTTGATCGCCTTTGTCTATCTGGTCACCTTCACGTACATCGTTATCTACAAACGCCGAGGGGCCAGTATCGGGCTGGCATATGTGCAAATTTGTCTGGACACATTCATTGTCACCCTGTTGATCTACGTCACCGGCGGCACTTTCAGCGCCTTTTCATTCCTTTATTTAATCGTTACCGTCTATGCCAGCATACTCCTTTACAAGAAAGACAGTTTTGTCATGGCGGCTTTATGCAGCCTCCAGTACGCTTTGCTGCTGTTTTTGGAATACTACGGCGTTCTCCAGCCCGTCTATGTAGACGGTACCATCCAACCAAACCTTGACCTCACATTGGTAACCTATCGGATCGTCGCAACAACCATCGCCTGCTTTCTTATTGCATTCTTGAGCAGCCATCTGGCCCAATTGACGGTGATTACGGAAAACGAACTGAAAGCCAAACAAAAAGACCTTCAAAACCTGGAGGCCTTTAATGCCAGTATCGTACAGAGCATGGACAGTGGACTGCTAACGCTCGACGTCACCGGGGCTATCACCTCGTTCAACAGTGCCGCGGAGTCGATAACCGGGTTTGAACGCCACGAGGTCATCGGTCAAACACTGGCTGCCGTTTTCCCGGAAGCGGCACGCTATTACGTGCAGGCCATCGAATCCCCCCCGAAGAAGCCCTATCGGCAGGATATCAATTTTACCAAAAAAGATGGATCCGCAGGGTATCTCGGGTTCTCGCTGTCTTCCTTGCGGGCACCCGATGGCAAAGCAATCGGACATCTTTTGATTTTCCAGGATCTTACGGCACTCAAGATCATGGAATCACACATTAAACGCGTAGAAATGCTCGCCGCAGTGGGAGAAATGGCCGCCGGCATGGCCCACGAAATAAAAAATCCCCTCACATCGATGACCGGATCGATTCAGATGCTGGAAAGGGAAATCGCCGCAACCGACGTGTCGGCGAAACTAATGAATATTGTATTGCGGGAAGCGGATCGACTCAACGGATTGATTAATGACTTCCTCCTTTTCGCACGCCCAAGTTCCGGCAAAGCGAACCCGGTCGACCTGGCCGAGATACTGGAAGAGACATTGGATCTGTTTGAAGCGGATGCGGCCTGCAGAGACCGCCTGACCGTTGTCAGACAGCTGACTCCCCGGATATGGTCCCGCATGGATCTCAAACATATGAGGCAGATCCTGTGGAATTTGCTCCGAAACGCGGCTCAAGCCATTGATGGAAAAGGCAAGATCGAAGCCACCTTGAAGCGCGACAACGGCAGGGCGGAAATCAAAATAGAAGACGATGGCCGCGGCATGAGTGAAGAAATCCAAAAAAATATCTTCGATCCCTTCTTCACCACACGGAGTCAGGGCACGGGCTTGGGCCTTTCTATCGTTCATAGGCTGCTGGAGTCTTATGGCGGCCAAATCGAAGTGACAAGCTGCGAAGGCCGAGGAACCGCACTCACCCTGAGCCTGACCACAATAGAAGAACCCGGCGCCGACGGCTCCGTCCGAGGCGCTTGAGTGACGCTCCCAACCACCCCTCCGTGTCTTAGCAACGTCTTGTAATTATATTGTTTTTCCTGCAACCGCCACCCCCGGCCCACGGTCATGTTCCCAGGCCTTTTACCTTGACACACTCCTATAAATGAGTTAGCACACACACTTTAGTCTTTTGCCTTTACGTGGAGATCAAGAAACCATGGACGACCTTAACGAGGTTATTCGCCTGAGACGCGAGAAGGCCAATCAGTTGCAAGATAGTGGCGTCTCCTTATACCCTAACGATTTCAGACCTTCGCACCGGGTTTCCGACATCCATCAATACATCGCGAAAAACGACCAAGCGACCGAACATGCTCAGGTGCTCTCCGTCGCCGGGCGTATTGTGGGTCTCAGGTCGTTCGGGAAAGCGGCTTTCCTTCACGTTCGAGATGGTTCAGGCCAAATTCAGGTATACATTAAAAAGGACGAGGTGGGGGCGGAAGCCTACGAGGTATTTAAGAAGGTCGATGTGGGGGATTTTCTGGGCGTGGAAGGCACCCTCTTCCAGACCCGAACAGGGGAATGGACACTGTCGGCTAAAGATTTCAAAGTCCTGTGTAAGGCCGTTCGGCCGCTGCCGGAAAAATTCCACGGCCTGAAGGATCCTGAAAAGCGGTATAGGCAGCGCTATTTGGACTTGATCATGAACGCCGATGTTCGAGACATCTTTGCTAAACGAACACAGGTGGTCGATGCGTTCAGGCGGTTCCTTTTCGAACGGGGGTTCCTGGAGGTGGAAACGCCGATGATGCAACCGATTCCCGGTGGCGCCGAAGCAACCCCGTTCAAGACATACCATAACGCTTTGGGAGAGGATTTGTTTTTACGAATCGCCCCTGAGCTTTATCTGAAACGACTCATCGTAGGAGGCATGGATCGGGTTTTCGAAATCAACCGAAATTTTAGAAATGAAGGCATTTCCACCCGCCATAACCCGGAATTCACGATGCTTGAGTTCTATATGGCCTATGCCAATTATCAAGATCTCATGACCCTAACGGAAGAGATGTTTCGGTTTGTCGTTCAGTCGGTTTTAGGTAGACTGCAGTTCAGTTACCAAGCCACTCCCATTGATCTGGCGTCTCCGTGGCATCGGATAACGCTCAAAGACGCCCTCGTGCAACTGGGGGGGCTTGATCGCTCCATCCTTGGCGATCGCCTTCAGTTGCTCGATTTTGCCACATCCAAAGGAATTCAGATTACGAAACAACACAGTCTGGGAAAGATCCTAACCAAGATATTCGACGTCCTGGTTGAACCTCAACTTATTGCGCCTACGTTTGTTCTCGACTACCCGCTGGAGATTTCGCCTCTGGCCCGAAAAAGTGCATCGGACCCCGATGTCACGGAAAGGTTTGAATTGTTCATCGGAGGCAATGAAATTGCAAACGGCTTCTCCGAACTCAACGATCCGGTTGACCAGAGAAATCGGTTCCTACAACAATCGGATCAAAGGCAAGCGGGGGATGAAGAAGCGCACTTCATGGATGAAGATTATGTTCAAGCCCTGGAATACGGCATGCCGCCCACGGCCGGTGAAGGCATTGGAATGGATCGATTTGTCATGTTGCTTACCGACGTGGCTTCCATTCGGGAGGTCATCCTTTTCCCGCTGTTGAAAAGATCAAGCTGAAAAGATCAGGTAATTCGTAAACCACCGGCCGGCGGGTAAATATAAATCATGTCATTTGAACTCCTTGTCAGTCTCAGATATCTCCGAGCGAAACGAAAGCACGGTTTTATCTCCGTCAACACGGTCATATCGATAGCCGGTGTGATGCTCGGCGTCATGGCGATGATGGTGGTTCTGGCAGTGATGACCGGCTTTGGAACGGACATTAAATCGAAGATTTTGGGCATGAACGCCCATATTAAGATAATGGGCAGGGCAGGCTCAATAACGGGGCACGAAGCGGTATTGAAAAAGATCGAGGCTATCGACCGCGTAATCGCGGCAACGCCTTTCGTCCACGCTCAAATTATGCTTCGCAGTGGTTCCCGTGCATCCGGTGCCATCCTAAAGGGTGTCGACCCGTTACAAGCAGGCCAGGTGCTCGATTTCAGAAAATCGACACTTCCAAATGGCCTCAAGGTTCTCGCCGGACAAAGTCCGGCAAAAAACGCCGACCCGGCGCGTTCGGCCCCGAGGGTCATATTGGGCAAAGAATTGGCCAAGACACTCGGGGTCGACCAGGGAGACGCCCTTTTCGCGGTCTCCGCTTTAGGCACCAGCCTGACCCCTTTTGGGACTCGTGTCCCCCACATGAAGCGACTCACCGTAGTCGGCGTGTTCGATTCCGGCATGTACGACTATGATAGCTCTTTCGCCTTCGTTTCCATCGCTTCCGCCCAAAAGCTGCTGCGCCTCGATGGGTCATCAGTCCATGGAATCGAAGTGAAGATCGAAGATATTTACAGGGCCGACGAGATTGCCGAGAGCATTTTGACGGAGTTGGGCCCAGGTTACTGGGCACAAGATTGGATGGAAATGAACAAAAACTTCTTTTCCGCGCTCAAGCTGGAAAAAGTGGTCATGTTCATCATCTTGGTACTGATTGTCTTGGTCGCCGCCTTCAACATCATCAGCACCCTGATCATGATGGTAATGGAAAAGAGAAAAGATATCGCCATCTTGAAGTCGATGGGCGCTACAGCCAAAAATATTATGAAAATATTTATGATGGAAGGTCTCATCATCGGCTTAATAGGCACCCTGTTGGGCCTAATAGGCGGAGGCGTGATTTGTTTCCTGCTTCAACGATATGAATTTATCAAATTGCCCAGCGACGTTTATTACATATCCACGCTACCGGTAGAAGTGCAACCCCTTGACGTCATCCTGGTGGCCTTGTCCGCGGTGGTTGTCAGTTTTTTGGCTACCCTATACCCATCATACCGGGCATCACGTTTAGAGCCGGTTTCGGCGATTCGGTATGAATAATAAAGACCCGTTGATACGCGTTGTTGATCTCTATAAGGCTTTTGATACCAGCGGCAACCGGCTGGATGTATTAAAAGGGGTATCTTTGGAAATCAGGCGGGGCGAAATGGTTGCCATTGTGGGCGCTTCCGGAGTTGGAAAATCGACTTTGCTGCACATATTGGGAACCCTGGAGAGACCGGACTCAGGGGACGTTATCTGCGAGGGGCATAATGTCTTTGCATATAGTGACGATGCGCTGGCATCCTTTCGCAACCAGGCGATCGGCTTTATTTTCCAGTTTCATCATCTGCTTCCGGAATTTGACGCCCTTGAAAACGTTATGATGCCTGCTTTAATACGAGGAATGAGTGCCAAAGAAGCAAGACATTTGGCCCAGGCCGTATTGAACAGGGTCGGTCTGGCAAACCGAAGTGATCACAAGACCGGCGAGCTATCGGGAGGGGAGCAACAGCGGGTGGCTGTAGCCAGGGCCCTGGTATTGAGGCCGGCTATTCTACTCGCAGATGAACCAACGGGCAATTTGGACCCCAGAACAAGTGAAACGGTACACGACCTATTGCTTTCCTTGAATCGCGAAGACGGAATAACGGCAATTATTGTCACGCACAACATGAAGTTGGCGGAAAGACTCTCTCGGCAAATCACTTTGATAGAAGGCAAGGCCGTACCAGTGAATGGACAATAGGCACCCCCTTGTATTTGGAAATACGAATGGATACTAACTCCTTTGGGGTAAGACAAATCATGCATAAACAGTTCTTGGTAACCGTTTTTTTACTCTTGACCGTCGCTTTTCCGGCAGCCGCGCAGGAAGGTCCCCGCGCCCTTGTTTTGCCTTTTGAGGTCTATTCCCGGGGCGATTTGGCCGCGTTAAAACAACAAATCAGGCAGTTGGTATCTCAGGAACTGGCCGGAAGGGGTATCTCCATCGCCGAGACGGCGAAGGTGTCGGAAAAAGACCTATCAGGTTTGTCCACTCAGGATTTGCGTAATTTGGGAAGGCGTGCGGCTGCAGATTTTGTTATATTCGGGAGTTTCACCCAAATCGGACAAGGGTATAGTGTCGATGCCGGGGTATTGAACACATATGGTGACGATCCCCAACAACTTTTTTATGTAGAGAGTCAAGGCACCGAAAATATTGCAGATTCAATCCGACAGCTGGCCAAAGATATAAGCATGCGAATGCTGAAGCTGGAGCGGGTATCTCAGGTCCTTATTTCCGGGAACGATCGAATAGAAACGGACGCCATAAAACGGGGCATCGAAACCGCGAAGGACACGGTCTTTTTGAATGAACAGATCCAAGAGGACATAAAAGCCGTGTATGCTATGGGGTATTTCGATGATGTCCGAGTCACAGCCACAGACACTCCGGAAGGCAGGCAGGTTACATTCCAAGTAGAAGAGAAGGAAACAATCCGTCATATCGGTGTTCGTGGGAATAGGCGGTTTGACGACGAAGAAATCAAAGGATTGCTCGGCACTCGGACCGGCGCTATTGCGAATGTGGCGGCACTCCAGCGGGACGTCAGGGAAATCGAAGACTTCTATAAACAAGAAGGGTATCATAATGTACAGGTCGGTTATGAAATAGATGCATTGGCCGAAAATCGGGCCAATATAGATTTTATCGTTGAAGAAGGCGAAAAAGCCTTTATTCGGCGCATTTCTTTTGCCGGAAACACGGCCTACGAGGATGACACGCTAAAAGACCTGATGAAAACAAGTGAAAAGGGGTTTTTCTCCTGGTTGACCTCTTCCGGCGATTTGGACCGTCAAAGACTGGAACAAGATACCGCTAAAATTGCCGCCTTCTATCACAACCATGGATACATCCAGGCACGGGTGGCCACTCCTGTTATCACTTACGAGGCGGACTCGATTTTTATCGATATCAAAATAGAAGAAGGACCTCAGTTCAACATCGGTGCGGTTGACATTGAGGGAGACCTAATTCTCCCGAAGGAAGACCTGCTGGCTACGTTGAAGATCAAGAACGAACAAGTCTACAATCGAGAAGTGGTCCGTGAAGATATCTTGAGCTTGGCCGATACCTATTCAGATAGTGGATATGCTTACGCAGACATTTCACCCCGCATAGACAAAGACATGGAAATCCATCAGGCGGACGTCACATACGTTGTCGACAAGGGGCCGTTGGTTTACTTTGAAAGAATTGTAATTACGGGTAACACCAAAACCCGGGATAAAGTCATACGCCGGCAACTTAAGATATATGAACAGGAACTCTTTAGCGGAAAGCGTTTGAAGCGGGGAACCCGAAATCTTTATCGACTCGATTATTTTGAAGACGTCAAAGTCAACACAACGCAGGGAAGTGCTGACGACAAAATGGTGGTTAACATCGACGTCACCGAAAAACCTACCGGCGCGTTCAGTTTTGGCGGCGGCTACAGTAGCGTCGACCAGCTATTTGCGATGGCCTCCATATCACAAAGAAATCTGTTCGGCAGAGGCCAGACTTTGAATTTAAGGGGTCAGGTGGGAGATAGAACATCGACCTACACGTTCAGCTTCACCGAACCTTGGCTGTTTGACATTCCTCTTTCCGCAGGCATCGACCTTTACAATACAAGCACCGACTACGATACATATGATAAGGACAGCTTCGGAGGAAGCCTGCGCTTCAGTTATCCCTTTTGGGATTACACGAGGGTCTATTTGTCTTATAATTACGACGATGCCGACATCGAAAACCTGACTGCCGAGGCCTCGTCGGCTATCAGGGAATTCGAAGGCGGTAATGTCACACACACACTGTCCACCTCATTGCGGCGGGACACCAGAGATCGGATCTTTAACCCGACCGAGGGTTCCAGCAATGCCATATATATTGAACACGCCGGAACGCCTTTTGGCGGTGATGTCGGCTTTACCAAATACACCGCCGATTCTAAATGGTACATTCCTCTTTTTTGGGATACGGTAGGCGCCGCACGGGGCCGGATCGGATTCATTCACGGAGATACGGTCGGGGCGGTACCGACGTGGGAACGATTCTATTTGGGAGGCATGGACTCCGTGCGTGGATATGACTGGCGAGACATCAGTCCCAGAGATCCGAAAACCAACGACGAGATCGGCGGGAACAAGATGATGCAATTCAATTTGGAGTTCTTGTTTCCCTTAGTGAAAAAATCGGGCTTACGAGGGGTTCTCTTTGCTGATGCAGGCAACGCTTACGATAACGGCGAAGAGCTCAGCTTCGGCGACTTGAGGCGGAGTATCGGGTACGGGTTCCGGTGGTATTCTCCTATCGGGCCTATCCGCCTTGAATACGGTTACATAATCGACGACAAGGAAGGAAGGAAGGGCGAAGGGGGTTGGGAGTTCTCTATGGGTATGGCATTTTAGGAAGCGTTGACTTGGTTGTTGGCAGGTTGCGTAGCATATTTAGCACCACTGATTGAGGGTTCTTGAAAGGTGATGGCGGCGGGAAAAGACGAATGAGGGGGGTATATGAAGGTCCCGACAGCTACTTTAAATCTGATCCTCGTTTTGTTAATGTTGACAGCTCCGGCCTACGCGGTGGATGTAGCAAAGATCGGAGTGGTTGATCTTCAACGAGTCATTGACACCTCAAATGTCGGTAAACGCTCGTCTGAAGAAATAAAGCGGGAAGGTCGCCGAATGGAGAAAACGCTTGCGAAGAAGGAAGCGGAGCTGGAAGAATTAAAGGAAACCCTCGACCAAAGGGCCGTTGTGCTGAGTCAGGAAGCGCTGGAGGAAAAGAAAC
This sequence comes from uncultured Desulfobacterales bacterium, assembly GCA_964440795.1. Taxonomy (GTDB): domain Bacteria; phylum Desulfobacterota; class Desulfobacteria; order Desulfobacterales. The sequence continues at coordinate 79,467 of CAYTTQ010000001.1, forward strand.
GGGTGCTTCGAATTAAGACCAATGACTTTAAATCTTTACGAAAGCGGTATTTGGAACGACTAAAGGAAATGAACGTCACGCTTTCCAATCGGATTAAAGAAGATGTCTTTGAAATCGTTGAGGATATCGGCAGACGTGGCGGGTATCAACTTGTTTTGGAACGCCAAATTGGGGGAGTCGTTTATGCCCCAACCGCCATTGACATAACCGACAAAGTGATCGAACAGTATAACGCAATGGAAGCGGACCAAACCGATTAATCGAAGGTCGGCCCTAGCTAGTGCCCATCCACGATGGTCTTGCCCCATCGGTAGGGCACTGCGTAAGTTTCCAATCCATAAATGAGAATTTTTCCGCAAGGTCAAGGACTATTCCGCAGGACAGCGGAATAGGATTCCGCCTAACGGCGGAACCCGTAAGGGCGAGGGGGCTTGGGCGCCTCCGAGTCAAATCAAGGAATTGCGCGGAGGCGTACCGAGGTACGTCGCACAAGCAATTCCGCAGATTGACGCCGAGATTGCGGAAAAAGGCCATTTATGCCATTTATGGATGGAAACTAGCAAAACAGGTCCTCCAATCTCTCACTGACGAACGGCAATGGAAGTTACCGTACAACAACTCGCGCAGTTGGTTTCCGGCACGGTTGAGGGAAATGAAAGTCTCCGTTTAAAAGGGATTTCTGCCTTTGACACCGCCGAACCAGACCAACTAACGTTTGCCAATGCCCCTGATTATCTGAAAAAAATAGATGACACACGGGCGAGTGCCGTAATTGTGCCTCAAACGGCACCTCGGTCTGAAAAGGTCTTGTTACGGGTCAATGACCCCTATCTGGCCTTGGCGAAAATCTCTGGGTTCTTTCATGGCGCTCGACGGGTGCCGCCGGGCATTAGCCCCAACGCATATATTGGATCTGATTTTACTTGTGGCAAGGATATATCCGTATTCCCCGGGGTTGTAGTCGGAAACGGCGTCACCGTGGGTGACAATGTCGTCTTGTACGGTAGTGTCGTCGTCAGCGACGGAGTTCACATCGGAGATGACACGGTTGTTTATCCCAATGTGTCTATCATGGAAAACTGCCGAATCGGCAAACGGGTCGTTATACATGCGGGGTCGGTAATCGGTAGTGATGGGTTTGGCTTCGCCGGTGACGGAAATCATTACCATAAAATACCCCAGGTCGGTATCGTTCAAGTCGATGACGATGTAGAAATCGGCGCCTGCAACGCCATTGACCGAGCCACCTTTGGCCGTACTTGGATAAAACGGGGGGTAAAAACGGACAACCTGGTTCATATCGCCCACAATGTGGTGGTCGGAGAAGATACCGTGCTTGTTGCCCAGGTAGGTATTGCGGGCAGTGTCACGGTGGGACACCATTGCATTCTTGCCGGTCAGGCCGGAGTGGGACAACATCTTAGTATTGGCAATCGGGCAACAATTGGGCCCCAAGCCGGTATAACCAAATCAGTCCCGGCGGGACAGATCGTGTCGGGAACTCCGGGTATACCCCATCGGCTTTGGCTAAAGGTATCCAACATTATTGCCAAGCTCCCTGAAATGAAGAAACACCTTAAAACAATGGAAAAGCGAATCGCCGATCTGGAATCTTCTCAAGACCTCAAAAAGTGACTCGGACAAGTCCGGAAGGGTTTTAATGTGGTTATGTTGCAAGATTGACGGCTAACAAACAAAGGTAAACCTATGGAAACCGCGTACGACATTAATGAGATCTTGGAATTTTTGCCCCATCGCTATCCGTTTATACTGGTGGATCGAATTACTGAAATCTCGCGGGGAAAACACATCGTCGGGCTGAAGAATGTGACCATTAACGAGCCCTTCTTTCATGGGCATTTCCCGCAAATGCCCGTCATGCCCGGCGTTTTGATCATTGAAGCCATGGCACAGGTGGGCGGTGTCCTCGTTTATGACTCCCTGCCCGAAGAGGAGAAAAAAGGCGTTGTCTACTTCATGGGCGTCGACAAGGCTCGGTTCAGGAAGCCCGTGGTTCCGGGAGATCAACTTGTCATTGATGTCGCCTGGACAAAAAAGCGGGGCAACGTCTCTAGGATGTCGGGCAAAACCTTTGTAGACGGCGAATTGGTGGCGGAGGCCGAAGTAATGGCCATGATAGGAGAAAAATCGTGATTCATCCCACTGCGATAGTTGACCCGAAGGCGGAAATCGCTTCTGATGTTGAAATTGGCCCGTTTTGCGTTATCGGTAAACGGGTACGAATTGCATCCGGTACAACAATAGGGCCGCACGTAACCATTGATCAAGACACCACCGTAGGAGAAAATTGCAAAATCTTTCAGTACGCCTCCGTCGGCGCCGACCCTCAAGCGATTAAGTATAAAGGCGAAAGGACATCTGCAAAGATCGGCAGCGGCACGACCATTCGCGAGTTTGCTACCGTTCATCGAGGAACTGAATTCGGAGGAGGACAAACAGAAGTCGGCGAACAGAACTTTCTGATGGCCTATACTCACATTGCCCATGATTGTTTTACCGGTAAGCGGGTTATTTTTGCCAATGCGGCCAGTCTCGGCGGTCACATTCGGGTTGGAGATTATGCGACACTCGGGGCATTCGTAGCCGTTCACCAATTCGTGCGTATCGGCAATCACGCCTTTATCGGAGCCGTAAGCGGAATCACAAAAGACATCCCGCCGTATGTTCTGGCGTCGGGTTCACCTCGAGCGGTGTTGCATGGTCTAAACAGTGTGGGGCTCAAGCGTCAGGACTTTGATGAAAAAACCATTCGAAATCTGAAAAGAGCCTACCGCATACTTTTTCGCTTAGGATTAACGCTCAACGAGGGCATTGAAAGAGCCATGGCGGAAGTGGAACAAATACCGGAGGTGATTAATTTCCTCGAGTTCATAAAGTCTTCGCAACGGGGGGTAACCAGGTAGCGCTGCACACTCTGTCGCGGGTCAAAAGTGCTTTTGGCGCTTTGATCCTTGCGTTTTTAACCGGGTGCAAAGCACCGCGCTCGGTTACAAATTATCTATTTCTCTTCCGTCTTTTTGGAGAATCGGACAGAGACATCGAACTACCATGAAACGGATTGGGCTTATAGCGGGGAGCGGACAGTTCCCCATTATTTTTTCCAAAATCGCCCGGCAAAACAATCTGGAGGTTTGTGCAGTTGCACACGTGAACGAAACCGACCCGATTCTCGAAAACCATGTAAATGCCATCAAGTGGGTGAAGCTGGGACAACTCGGTGCTATGATCAAGTTTTTCAGAAGCTATAACGTAAAAGACGCGGTCATGGCGGGCGCCATTACCAAGACGAACATGTTTTCAAATGCCATGCCGGATTTGAAGGCCTTGAAGGTCTTGGCTACCATGAAGCATACCCAGGACGACGGTTTGCTGCGCAGCGTCGCCGGCGTACTGGAAGCCGAGGGGGTTTCCGTTCTGCCCCCCACATTTCTGTTGCCGGAACTCCTTGCTGAGCCGGGATGTTGGACCAAGAGAAAACCGAGCCGGTCGGAACTGGCGGACGTCCGTTTCGGGTGGCGAATAGTCAAAGAAATTGGCCGGTTGGATATCGGGCAGACCCTGGTAGTCAGACAGGGATCCGTTATGGCGGTGGAGGCCATCGACGGAACAGATGCAACAGTCAGAAGGGGCGGGATGCTGGGGAAAAAGCATACGGTCGTGATTAAGGCAAGCAAGCCCACCCAGGATCTAAGGTTCGATATGCCGGCGGTAGGCATCAAAACCATCCAGACCATGAGCGAGGTTAGGGCCTCCGTTCTAGCCATCGAGGCCGGAAGGAGTCTGGTTTTCGATAAAGAAGAAATGGTCGCGCTGGCCGAGAGAAGGGACATTGCCATACTGGCAATGCGTGACGAGGAATGAAACCAATACGTGTGGGCGTCGTGGGTGTTGGCCATTTAGGTAAATATCACACCGAAAAATATGCCTTGATGAAAGATGTTGAACTCGTGGGTGTTGCAGATGTCGTTCATGAGCGGGCCCGAGAGGTAGCGACCCGGTATGGAACCCAAGCCTTTAAGGACTATAAAGACTTGCTGGGAAAGGTGGATGCGGCAAGCATTGTCGTGCCCACGGACCATCACTTTGCGGTCAGTCTTGAGTTCTTGAAAGCAAACGTAGATTTGCTGATCGAAAAGCCGATCACGGAAACCCTGGATGAAGCAGATCAATTGATTCGTACGGCAGATTCCAAGGACCTCATCATTCAAGTCGGACACTTGGAAAGATTCAATCCGGCAATCATGGCTGTAAGCGAAACCATCAGCGATCCGTTGTTTATAGAATCAGACCGCCTTAGTGGATTTACGCAGCGAGGAACGGAAGTCAACGTCGTTTTGGATTTGATGATTCATGATATCGACATCATATTGAGTCTGGTCAAATCGAAAATTAAGCACATCCATGCCGTCGGGGTACCCGTGGTGACTCCGGAAGTAGACATCGCCAACGCCCGCCTGATCTTTGAAAACGGCTGCGTAGCCAATGTTACGGCAAGCCGAATTTCTATGAAGAGTATGCGAAAAATTCGTTTTTTTCAAAAAGATACCTATGTTTCCGTGAACTATGCGGACCACGACATTACCGTCGTGCGAAAAGATGACAAGGGCACGGGTCTTCCGGTTCCCGGCATGTCCATGGAGCAATTGAAATTTGACAGGGCCGATTCACTGAAAACTGAGCTTGAGTCCTTCATCACATCGGTTAAGACTCGGCAAACGCCCGCGGCTTCCGGTGTAGATGGACGAAAGGCCCTTCAAGTGGCCATTGATATCGTCAAACAAATTACGAGTAGTTCGGAGGCGGCGTTTTACGGATAGCACGGAAGGAGCTTCTTCAAAGCTACAAGAAAAGAAGAACTGAGGCGGATGGTAGGCGGAAAAAAAATCATGATTATCGCCGGGGAAGCATCCGGAGATAGTCACGGTGCTCACTTGGTGAAAGCCATGCTGAAATTGGATAGAGGCCTTTCTTTTTTCGGCATCGGCGGGCAGGCCATGGAAAGCGCTGGTGTCCAGATACGGGTCAACTATGCCGCCATGGCCGTTGTCGGATTGTCTGAGGTCCTGATCAAACTCGGGAGTCTCCTTCGGGCCTCCAGGATCGCCAAAAATGACCTCAGAAAGCGGCGCCCCGACCTGTTGATCGTAATCGATTTTCCGGACTTTAACCTGCATATAGCCACAGCAGCAAAGAAACTGGGCATTCCGGTTTTTTACTATATCAGCCCCCAGATCTGGGCTTGGCGGGTCGGTAGGCTGAACAAGATCAAGAAGGTGGTCGATCACATGATCGTTATTTTTCCCTTTGAGGAAAACTTTTATCGCAGCTCCGGGGTACCGGTAACCTTTGTCGGGCACCCTTTGCTGGACCACACGCCGCCCGAGGTGGGCTCGAACATCGGGCGGGACGTCGAAACCGAACGGGTGACCATCGGATGTCTGCCCGGCAGTCGCAACGAAGAGGTTCGGCGCCTCCTTCCCGTTATGGTCAGGGCATCGGAAATCATATCCGAGAGTGTCCCCAATCCCCGGTTTGTTATTCCCCTTGCCTCTTCGGTAAACAGAACGACGGTGGAATCCATTCTCCGGGGGACGTCTTCCACATTCCAACTGGTATCGAACAAACTTAACGAAGTGTTGAAGCGATCTACCCTGCTTATTACCGCCTCGGGTACCGTAACCCTGGAAGCCGCTCTGGCGGGAACCCCTATGATCATTGTGTACAAAGTTTCACGCCTCAGCTATTGGATCGGCAAGCATCTCATACGCGTCAAACATATCGGTCTTCCCAATCTGATTGCCGCAAAACCTGTGGTCCCCGAACTCATACAACATGAGGCATCAGCCGAAAATATTGCTCGCAATGCATTAACCTTGCTCCGGAACAAAACGAGGCTTGCGCAGATGCGACTGCAACTCATCCACACGGCGAAAACCTTAGGGTCACCCGGGGCTTCCGAAAGGGCGGCAAGGATTGCCCTGTCCATGCTTTGATTGACAAAACAGCCTGGTGGCATATGATTTTTGTCATGACACTACCCGTGACACATAGCTGCCCGGGCGCATACCTAGCTTGTCACTGAAACCATTCCGGCGCAGCCGCCCATCGCGGAAAGCCCTGTTTCCCGGATCACAAGGTTTAATGGATGAACGCGCGGTTGCGGGCGCAAAGCAAGGCATCAGCTCGCCCTGCTTTTACATATCCCCCTGGAAGTGACTGTTTGGGGTGACTTTCAACACGGATTCGGATAGGTCATGGATACTACAACAGGCAAACGTTCTGAACGAAAATGGTGCTGGGTCGGCCGAGTGGGCAAACTGGCCATCGATGTGATCTGCGCCACGTTGCGAATCCGCCTTGTGGACTTTCATCGGGCAAAGCATACCATTGACACCGGAAAATATATCTTTGCTTTCTGGCATTCCAGGATCTTGGCCATCAGTTATCTGTATAGAGGCCGAGGAACCGCAATACTTGTAAGCAGTTCCAAGGACGGTGAAATCATGGCGCGGATATTACAACGGCAGGGACACCGGACGATTCGCGGATCGACGTCGCGACACGGGGCTCGAGCCCTGGCAAGATTGGTCAAAATCATCAATCAGGAAAACCGCCCGGGTGTCGTCGTACCGGACGGCCCGCGGGGGCCGCGGTTCAAAGTGCAGCCGGGGGTTATCGCCTTGTCGAAAAAGACCGCTTGTCCGATTGTACCCATCACCTACAGCTGTGGGAAAATGAAAGTCTTTTCAAGTTGGGATCGATTCATTTTACCCTGTCCGTTTACAAAATGCGCGGTCATGTACGGCACCCCGGTGTCCGTACCGGCCGACGCGGACGCAAATACGCAGGAGCTATGCCGCAGGCGTCTGGAAGAAGAACTCAATCGAATCACCAAAACGGTGGACGCCTATTATGGTCATGCGATAGATTAGTTTGCAGCCCCAATTTGAAGTTTTGCAAAAAACCGTGAAACGCAAGGATGCAATGATGGGTGAACCAACACATACAGGCAAAGATTGGCAGCTTCTGAAGGCCCGGGTTTGGCCCTTGGTAAAGCCACACTGGCACCATCTACTCATCGCCATGGTGTGCATGACACTGGTCGGCGCTCTGACGGCGGCCTCCGCCTACCTCGTGAAACCCGTTCTGGATGAAATATTTTTTAAAAAAGACATGGCAATGCTCAAGATCCTCCCTTTGGCAATCATGCTCCTCTATGTCTTAAAGGGGGCCGCTTACTTCGGGCAAACCTATCTGATGAACCTTGTCGGACACAAGATTATCAAGCAGCTGCGTGACCAGCTGTACAGCCATATTCAGCGCCTGTCCATGTCCTTTTTCGACCGTCATGAAACCGGAATGTTAATGGCGAGAATTACCAACGATGTCAATATCGTGAAAGGAATGGTAACGAAGGGCGTAACAGGCCTCATTCAACACACCTTTTCCATCATAGGACTCGTTTTTGTTATTTTCTATAGAGATTGGAAGCTTGCGTTGATCGCCGCGGCCGTTTTTCCTTTGGCAACAATCCCCATTGTGAAATTCGGCAGACGTATGCGCCGGGTAAGTGCAAAATCTCAGGAAGCCATGGCCGAGGCCAACTCCTTTCTTTATGAGACCTTTTCGGGAAACAAGATTGTCAAGGCCTTCGGCATGGAACGATATGAAGATCTCCAGTTTTTTGAAAAAACACATCGTTTGTTCAAATATGAAATGAAGGCGGTAATGGTAAGGGCCATGTCGTCGCCGGTCATGGAACTGCTCGGCGGTCTGGGGATAACACTCATTATCTGGTACGGGGGATATAAAGTCATTGCGGGAACCTCCACACCGGGGACGTTCTTTTCTTTTATGGCGGCGCTTATCATGCTCTATGAACCGGTAAAAAAGCTCAGCCCCATCAACAATATGATCCAGCACGGTTTGGCGGCCGTCGTTCGGGTATATGACATTTTAGACACTGTGCCGGACGTTACGGAACCTGCAGCTCCCAAAGTTATGACTACGGGAAGGCATGCGGTTCGTTTCAGCAACGTGTCGTTTAAATATCAAGACGATGAGGTGCTGAAAGGGATCAATCTTACGGTAACAGCCGGAGAGGTGCTGGCGCTGGTAGGTATAAGCGGCGGGGGCAAGACCACTCTGGCCAACCTCATACCTCGGTTCTATGATGTTACACAGGGATCGATACTTATCGACGGCATAGACATCCGCGAATTTTCCCTCGCCGCTCTTCGTAGCCAAGTGGGTATCGTAACCCAGGATCCCATCCTGTTTAATGACACCATTCGAAACAATATCGCTTACGGCAGGATTGACGCATCCACCCAAGAAATCATCGAAGCCGCCCGATCCGCCTACGCTTATGATTTCATCAATGGTTTTCCGGACAAGTTTGATACCGTGGTGGGCGAGAGAGGTCTCCGCCTTTCCGGAGGGCAGAAGCAGCGTATTTGTATTGCCCGAGCGCTTTTAAAGAATGCTCCGATTCTGATTTTGGACGAGGCCACCTCCGCCTTGGATACAGAGTCAGAAAAGGCGGTGCAAAAGGCCCTCGAGAATCTGATGAAAGGCCGAACCACTTTTGTAATCGCCCACAGGCTTTCTACGGTGAGACATGCGGACCGGATCGTCGTCATTGTGGAAGGCAAGATTATCGAAGAGGGCAAGCATGAAGACCTTCTTTACTTGAACGGAGAATACCGGAAACTATACGACATGCAATTTGAAGCACCCGGCGGGATACTGCCAACGGGCCCGGAGCCCTCTCCGGCATGAATTTCACAATAATCATCGGAACCGACCCACGGAACGACGTAATACTGCCATGAGAGTTTTCGGACTGATAAACCGGTATGTTTTTTGGGAAATGGCACCGGTGTTTATACTCAGTTTGCTGCTCTTTACCTTGGTTTTTCTAATGGCCAAGATTCTCGATATCACTGACCTAATCGTCCAGTACGGAATCGATGCCAAGGCCATGATCCTTATGCTGGCTTGCTGGATACCCTCTTTTTTGATCTTCGTCATCCCCATGTCGGTTATGATTGCAGTGGTTCTGGCATTCCTGAGGCTATCCAACGACAATGAGATCCTGGCCATGAAGACTGCCGGGGTCGGCATATACACATTCATACCGCCCGTATTCGTCTTCTGTCTGCTCGGTTTTGCCGCCACCGCCTTCATGACCCTGTACGCTTCTCCGTGGGGGCGGCATGCCTTCAAAGGTTTGGTGTTTCAAACGGCCACTTCAAATATACACGCAGGCATTAAGGAGCGAACATTTAACGACAGTTTTAAAGATGTAATGCTCTATGTCAACCAAGTCGATGAACGTAGGCGCAAACTAAAAGACATATTTCTTGAGGATCGTCGCACTGAAGGGATGATAACCACTGTGGTCGCCCCGCGCGGGGAAGTTTTTTTCGCTGCGGAACAACTGGTTTCTCGATTGAGACTCTATGACGGCATCATTAACCAGCTGGATGAAAGCAAAGAGACCGCCCACTTCGTGAGATTCGACACCTATGACTTTCGTCTTGATTTCGGATCCATGGTATCGCCAAAGACCGATCGGGAAAAGGACATCAAAGAGATGACCTTCCTGGAACTCAGTCACCGACTGGATAAACCCAGCGAGAAAAACGAAGAATACTACGCCGGACTCATACAATATCACAAGCGGCTTTCCATACCGTTTGCCTGTTTTGTCCTCGGACTTGTAGCAATACCCTTGGGCATTCAGTCCAAATCCGCCAAACGTTCTTTCGGGGTTGTTATCGGCTTATTCTTTTTCCTAGTCTATTACGCCTTACTCTCCCTAGGCTTGGCACTGGGCGAAACCGGACAATGCCCCCCCGCCATCGGCATGTGGATTCCCAACGGGGTGTTAGCTCTCCTGGCGGCATATCTGTTGTTTGTTCGGAGCAGGGAACAACCGGTAAAATTACTTTCTGCAAGCTTGGCGTTTTTTCAACGACTCAGATCCGCAGGAAGAGCCTGGAAATGATTTGATGCAAATTATTCAACGATACCTTGTCTTGGAGATCTTAAAAACGTTTGCCGTCGTTTTATCGGTATCTGTAGGCATCTATCTGGTGGTCGACTTTTTTGAGAAAGTAGATAATTTTCTCGAAGTGGGCGTCCCGGTGCTACAGGCACTGCCCTTCTTTTTTTTTCGGATTCCCTTCGTTGTCTCACAAGTCGTCCCTATCGGCGTATTGCTTGCCGTCTTGATTGTTTTAGGCCTCATGACCCGAAATAAGGAGTTGCTGGCCTTGCAAAGCGGCGGCGTCAGCAAACTCTATCTCTTAATGCCGCTCCAGGTTCTAGGCCTGGTTTTCAGTGTCTTCACCTTTTTTCTCGCCGAGGCCTTGGTCCCTATTACGATGGCTCAGGCCAACGAGCTATGGCGGGTAAAGACCCACGAACAAGTTTCTACGTTTAGGCAAAAAGACATATGGCTTAAAGCCCGCGAAGCCATTTATCATATCGGCTATTTTAATCCGGCAGACAAAAGTATATCCGATGTCACCCTTAATTTCTTCGACGATGACTTCAATCTGATCCTCCGTATCGAGGCCGAAGAGGGACGATATAAAAACGGAAGGTGGCTTCTCTTAGATTGTGTCGAGCAAAGGCGACTGTCGGATGGCACGTATGATATTGGCTATCCTGAATCGCTTGACGGCCCGCAGGATTTTGCTCCGGACGATTTGAAAAAGGTGGTAAAACAATCTGAAGAAATGAGTCTAATCGAACTCTCTGGTTACATCAAAAAAATAAAAGAGGAGGGATACGATTCGAGGCCGTATCAGGTGGACTGGCACGCCAAGTTGGCTTTTCCTGCGGTTTGTCTGGTGATGACCATCGTAGGGCCGGCAATAGCACTCAGGAATCCCAGGCAGGAAGGTATCGCCATGGGCATTGCCTATGGAATTGCTGTCTGTTTTTGCTATTGGATTATTCACGCCTTTTGCCTGTCTCTCGGACACAGCGGTCTGCTCCCTCCCCTGGTGGCGGCCTGGACGGCGAACATTCTCTTTGCCATTCCGGGCATCGCCTTGCTGGTTTGAAGAACGATGCAGGAAACGGTTCCGATATGCCGTCGCCACTCAGCACGAACATCGAAAAGCCGGCGTCATGCCAACAACCCGGGGGTCTCATGCACCTTGAGTCGATTAAAAAAAAGATAGCGCAGGTCATGTCCCAAGGTGAGAGCTATGAGTCTGCCCGCCCTTTTTCAACGCTTCTTTTTCTGCTTTCCCTCCTATATCGGGGGTTGGTCCGCCAGCGGATACGTCTTTATCGGTGTGGGGTGTTCAAGTCTCGGAAGCTACCTTGTATGGTCATATCCGTAGGCAACATTACAGTCGGCGGCGTCGGCAAGACGCCTGTGGTCATCTACATCGTTGAGTTACTTAAGGCCCTGGGGTACAATGTTGCCGTATTGAGCCGGGGATACAAGGGTAAGATGTACAAACAGGGCGGTATTGTCAGTGACGGGCAAAAAGTATACATGAGCTCTGCAGCAGCGGGCGACGAGCCCTACTTGATGGCCCAAAAACTTAAAGACGTTCCGGTTCTCATCGGCAAGAACCGATTCGAAATGGGGTGTAAGGCAATCCGACGGTTTTATACTCAAATTCTGGTCATGGACGATGGCTTTCAGCACATCCAATTAGACCGAGACATTGATTTGCTCCTCTTAGACAGTGCGAGACCTTTTGGCAACGGATATTGTATCCCCAGAGGGCCGTTGCGTGAGCCATTGGCGGGGATTAAGCGTGCCGGCGCCATAGTCCTGACACGTCACGAAAGTACCGTCTGCCAGGCGGGAACCGATCTCAAGAAAGAAATCGGCGACGAGAAAACCCCCGTATTTCGTTGTGAGCACGTACCAACCAGGCTAAGCGTTGCCGGATCAGGACCCTCACTGGCGGTGACATCGCTAAAAGGTCGAAAACTTTTTGCCTTTTCCGGCATCAGTCGTAATGATAGCTTTCGCAAAACCGTCACGGATCTGGGCGGCACAATCGACGGGTATGTTGACTTCTTTGATCATCACCCGTACTCATCGGAGGACCTGCTGCTTATCTGGAAGCAAGCTACCCAGTTCAAAGTCGACAATGTGGTTACCACCGAAAAGGACTACGTAAGGATATGTACGCAACTACCAAAAACACCGCCATTACTCATCTTGGAGGTTTCGATCTCTTTCGGTAGTGACAACGACGGCTTTGAACGATATATAACAAACCGGATCTCCAAAGGGGAACAGAGATACTCCTAAAGAAAAACAAACATTTTCCATGGAATTCCACCTCAGTGGGATGTGAAGTCGTCAGACCACGGGGAACAAGGGAAGGAGCGGCGACACATTGAAAGCGTTGGTTACCGGTGCTGCCGGTTTTATCGGCTCCCATCTATCTGAGTACCTTATCGCAAAGGGCTGTCATGTAGTGGGCATCGACAACTTTGCCGATTACTACTCAAGATCCATAAAGGAGAAAAACCTACGCGGGCTTGCTGACAACCCGGACTTTGAGTTCGTAGAAACATCCTTGTTGAAAGCGAATCTGAGTGAACTGGTAAAAGACAAGGATGCCGTGTTCCACCAGGCCGCCCAAGCCGGAGTAAGGGCCAGCTGGGGCGAAAGTTTCCGAATCTATACGGACACCAATATCCTGGCGACCCAACAACTCCTTGAGGCCTGCAAGGGAGGGCAAATCCGAAAATTTGTATATGCCTCGTCGTCTTCGGTATATGGAGATACCTTGGACCTGCCGATGACTGAACGTTCCCTCCCTGAACCGGTATCACCCTACGGGGTATCAAAGTTGGCGGCAGAACATCTGTGCGGGCTTTACCACAGAAATTTCGGCGTTCCCGCCGTCTCTCTTCGCTACTTTACGGTATTCGGCCCTCGGCAACGGCCGGATATGGCTTTTCACCGGTTTTTCAAGTGGGCCCTGTCGGGCAGTCCCATAGCAGTGTACGGGGACGGCGAGCAAAGTCGTGACTTTACCTGCGTGGACGACATTGTAGCAGCTAACTGGCTGGCTTATGAAAAAGCGGGTCCCGGGGATGTGTTCAATATCGGTGGCGGCGCTCGAATTACACTCAATGAGGCCATCAAAGTTATTGAACGGATTGTCGGTACACGCCTCGAGGTGCGATATCAGTCGGTTGCCAAGGGCGACGTACGACACACCTCGGCAGACATGAGCAAGGCGAAACAACTCCTTGGCTATCATCCCAAGGTTTCGGTTGAAGAAGGCCTGCAAAGAGAACATGAATGGATCCGGGAACTCGTGGACCGGGAGCAAAAACGAGCAATGTCATAAAGCTGCAAAGCTTGTATAGGCCGCAAGCAAGCTGATTTGGGAATTTCAAAGAGACATCAGAAGGAAGACAAAAATGGCGATTAGTCAAGAATTGCTGGACATCTTAGCGTGTCCCAAGTGTAAGGGAGACATTCACCTGAATGATACCGGAGACGGCCTCATCTGTGATCACTGCCGGCTCCTGTACGAAATCAAAGACGACATCCCTATCATGCTCATAGATGAGGCAAAACCGATCCAAAAAGACGTATGATCGAATTCTAACACGGCATTATTCGCAAACCGTGTTTTGGTAGCCCTTCATTCAACCCCAGCGCCACCGTATTCATCAGGTACGGTTCTCTCTGGTAAAATAATCGGATATCACCCCCATGAAAGGGTTATATTTGATGGCGTAGTGACTGAGGCCCTGTCGCACGAACATGTCCGAGATGGCTTGATCCCGCTTACGTATATCTTCCGCGTTTCGTTCCCATGCCTCGTCCTCCAGTTCCAGGATTCGCTCTACCTCCTTTGCGTAGAAGTCGGCAGTGGGAAGGTTCGAATACGCATTTACAAACCAGGGCATGACCGTTCCTACCTTTTTGAGAAAGAGGTTGTGCTCGGAGCCGAAGTCGAGACACGATGCTTCTGTAAAATTAGCCAAATCAGTCATCTTCTTAAAGTCTACGAAACCCATCTCTACGCTTAATTCATAGGCCCGGGTACCGGGAAACGGAAAGAAAAAAGACCAGCGAAAGCGTCCGGGCTTTGCCTCGGCAACCAACCGTATCGTGGCCATGACGTCCTCGCGCGCTTCACCGGGCAGACCGATCATCAAAAAAACCGAAGAATGGAGGCCATATTCATGGGCGCTTTGTATGGCCTGCACAATCTTTTCGTTTTTCATGTGGCGGTTCAGAATCAACCTACGAACCCGGGGGCTGCCGCTCTCGATACCGAACTTGACGATACGACAGTTCGCCTCCGCCAGTCGACGGGCCATGGCGTGATTAAAAAAACCTACATGGGCATTCACCACAAAAGGGATATTGCATATTTCTTTATAGCGACGACAAAACTCCGCCACGTAGCCACGGTCAAAGGTAAATAAGTCGTCGTCGAAAATAAACATTTTGATGTTGGAATACCGACTCGTCAGATCGGTGATCTCAAAAAGCAGCTGATCCAAATCAAAATGCCGGATATAGTTTAAATCTTTAAATCGACAATGAAGATCTTTTTTATACAGGGCCACGACTTGATGATTCAGGCAGTAGGTACAGGAAAAAGGACAACCGCGAGAGGCCATGAGGCCCACCCAGCCGTCCTTGGCATCGATGATCCGTTGAAAGTCAAAGACATCGTAATCCTTCACCGGTAAAGATTGCAGATCCGGCAACGGCCGTAGCGGGTTAATTCGAACCTCGCCATACCATTTAAGACCAAGATTCCTCACATCCTCCAGATCCTCCCCGGCTTCCAACCGTTCCACGAACTCCAAAAAAGCCTCTTCCGATTCTCCGCGAAACACAAAATCGAACAGCCCGGTTTCCAACACGGATTCCGGTGTTGCAGTGGCATGGATCCCTCCGCATACCACCGGGGCATCCGTGGCTTCCCGAACCCAGCCGGCCAATTCTTTCGCGTACGACCATTGATTTGTCACCACGGAAAACCCCACCAGCTCCGGGGAGAGTTTTTGGAGTCGATCTAAAAAGAGCGCCTTTGAAGGCAGCGGATCGAGTTTCTCGCACAGCTGCCATAGCGTCACCTCATGTCCGGCCTGTTTAAGCAAAGCCGACATGTGTGCCAGGCCGTAGTTGAAACCGACCTGTGAATTGGCATTTGGATAAATAAACAGTATTTTCATTTTGTTAACAGAAAACGGTGAAAACCCCGCGCATGCATCACGCGGGCGGTAATGTCGTCGGGGTCTATGGAAACGGGATCCGTCAGTGTATCCACATGAACGATCCGACAGCTGTTCCTGCCGAAAGCACTCCAACGGCGGATGAAACGCATATTGTTTGACCCGGCGAAAACCGTTACACACGGCGTTCCCAAAGCGGCTGCGATATGCTGGCAGGCCGAATCATAACCGATGAATTCATCGGCCACTGAAATCAGTCCCCCGATTTCACCGATCGTGGTCTCGACACCGATGACTCCGTTCGAAACAACGGCGTCTTGTTGCGAATCCAACCAATCCAACCAATCCGACGGGGCATGGGCCACCGGATACCCCGAAGCTTGTACCGCCTGCAATAACGCCTCGCTTCCCGATGCCTCCACCCCACCGGCCCCCTTATCCAAAAAGACCACCGTACCCGGCTCGTTAAGGAGGGCCAATAGCATCTTCTCTTCAAAGGCCGTCCCAACCCTTTTTCTCAGATTGCCGCCAACGCCGAAATTCATGACGACGATTCTGCGGGCACCGCAACGCCGCAACCGATCGCGGAATCGAGCGGCCGGCTCCAAATTCCGGCGGGATATCCAAACTTTCGGATAACAAACGGCTTCGTCGCCGAAAACCGTCCCCATCCAGTCATTCACATATTCAGCCATGGACATTTTTCGGTTGTATGCACTCTGAGATCGACTGTCGAAAAACAAATACCGTTCCAGGGGAACAATGGGCAGAACCCCGAGCTGAGAATACCGCGAATCAGGGTCCACCAATATCATATTTTCAGGCGGACATTCCCGCTCTTCTCGCCGGACGGTCTCCAGCACCTGAAGCCAAGTGGACAGCCGCTCGAGTACCCCCCCTTTTCGTTCGTATGCCACTTCCCGGATCGTAACACCTGCATCGGGACCGAATATTTCTGTCAATTTGCCTTCTCCCAAGAGGACTAGCTTCGCTTGGGGAAAGAACTGCTTCAGTCTTTGAATGATAACGCTGGTAATAGCCACATCCGCGCCGATGGTCACCCGCGACAACAAGACTATCTTCTTGATAACTTTTCCGGGCGAAAAAGAGCTACCGTTGGCACGGACACGTTGCATACGGTCCATAAGGGCGTCAAACGAATCAATATCAAAGGCCCTGAGCTCCTGATCCAGGGCTTGTCCGGCGGGAAGATGTCTGCAAAAAGAGATGACCTGTGCCATGACCCGGTTATACGTCAGGGTTTGCAATTCCTCGAATTCGTCGCAAAGCCGTTCAACAATAATACCGAAAAGGGCTTGAGCGGCTGCTCCGGGGTCACCTTCTTCCGAAAAGGCGGTCATGTCACACAGCAGATCGATATATTCCTTTTCATAAGAACAGTCCTTGAGATAGGAATCTAGGAAAGAATAGGCAATGCGCCGGGTGAGGCGTGTCAGTTCTTCGGAGCTGTACCCCTCTTGCCGGAGACGCGCCCATTGTTCCTTATAAGGAAGCGGTTTCATCATTGTATACGGGCTGTTCTTTCAATAAACGTTCGCATGCGGCAAAAACGGCTTGCGGGCCGATCCGGGTCATGCATTCATGCTCGTACCGGCACACTTTCTCATGGCAGGGAATGCAAGCGAGTTTCCTTTGCAGTACAATGGTCTTTTCCAAATTGGATGCGGTGTACCTTGGATCCGTAGGCCCCATGACGACCACCACGGGGATGCCGAAGGCGACCGCGTAATGCCGTGGCCCCGTATCATTGGTAACCAACAAACGACACCGTTTCACCAGGGGTTTCAAGAGTGCCAGATCAACGTTATCGGGCGCAGTATTGATGATGGGCGCTGTGCTTGCCTCTGTAATTTTACGGGCGATTTCTTGCTCGCCGGGACCGGCAAATAACAAAATACGGCAATCCCATTCCTTGTCAAGGTGGTCGGCCAAAGCGGCGAAATATTCGGGAGGCCAACATTTGGAAGACCCGAACTTGGCCCCGGGATTCAGCCCAATCACCAAATCCTCGGGCTTGACGCCATGCCGGGCCAGAAGCCGTTCAGCTTCCCGATCAAGCCGGTCACAGGTAAAGAGTGCAGGCCGTCTTGATTCAGGGGGGTCCAGACCGAGCCACCTACATATCCGCATGTAATAATTCACCATCGGAACCGGGGTAAAGCCGCTCTTGCCTCGGTGAGGCTTAGGCCCGCCCGTCAAAATTAGGGTTCTACAATTTCTGCTATACCCGTATGTCTCGCGGCTGCCACCCAGCCGGGCCAGCAGGGCGGCCCGGAATGAATTGGGCATGACGACCGAAATGTCGGGACCGACCCGCCGGAGTTTCTTCACCAGTTCCAGGAATCCGGCGGCCGATTTGTCCGCGCAACCGATCACCTCGTCAAACCACGGCCCGTCCTCTAGGACTCCTTGAACGTAGCTTCGGACCACAGCAATCAGTTTCGCATTGGGATAGCCACGGCGCAAACAGTCGAATACCGGAGTCGCCATGACGACATCTCCGACCCAGTTGGGGCAAAAGACTACCACCGTCCGTTTTGCTTTCATTCCTTTGCGTCGCCCGACCATTTGTTTGTAGATCGAACCGAGACCCTATCGGACACCATGGGGC
>CAYTTQ010000001.1:97420-101327 GCA_964440795.1 uncultured Desulfobacterales bacterium
TCGCCCGACCATTTGTTTGTAGATCGAACCGAGACCCTATCGGACACCATGGGGCGGTTCAACCAAAAAATCCGACTTCGCCTTCTCCCATAACCGCCTCGGAGAGTTTTTTTCTCACTGTTTCGGATCGTATGCGTCGCATGCATTCCCGGTCAATCTCCGGGCAGACCCGTTTGTAGCAGGGCGAACACGCGACCCCGGCCTCAACAACCAAGTGCTCATTACCGCATGGGGCGGTTCGCCGGGCCGATGTGGGACCGAAAAGGGCTACATAAGGAGTACAAACAGCGGCTGCCAGATGACCGGGACCCGAATCCGGACCCACAGCGGCCACGGCGGCCGCGATCACCGCCACCAGCTCTCGAATTGACGTTTCACCAACCAAGTTGACGGGAACCAACCCGTCAAACTCCGCGCAAAGTCGGTCCGAGGTCTTCCTTTGTGACTTTTCCCCGACCAGTAAGACCTGATGCTTGCCGGAAGCAAGAACATCTTTAATCAGCTGAAGATACCCTTCATATACCCAGTCTTTTGATTCCCACGCCGATCCCATCACCACGACCACAAAAGGCCTGTCAATGCCCGCAATAAGGCGGGGCATGTGGGATGCCAGACGGGCTGCCGACAACCCGAAATCAGGCACTTCAGGGACAGCCACGCCCAGCGGTAAAAGAAATTTTAAGTAATGTTGCCATTTGGGCAACTCGTTTCCGTAATAGGGAATATATTCATTATTGAAAATCCAGTTCAGCTCTTTGGCATCCCGGGGATGGAAACCGATCCGTCGTCCGGCCCCGGAAAGAAAGGAAAACAGCCCACTCTTGAAGTGGCGCTGAAGATCGAGGGTCACGTCAAAATTCTCACCCATCAATCGCCTGTATAGCTTGACCAGGGCCGGGAGACCTTTAGGCCGATCGAACACGATCACCCGGTCGATGTCAGGATGAATCTCCACCACTTCCCTGCACTTCGGCTCAACCAACCACGTCAGCCTGCTCACCGGCAGCGCCCGTTTGATGGCTGTACCCAAACAAAGGCCGCGGGCGACGTCTCCTAAGGATCCCATCAGGACAATGAGAATTGAGGCATCCGATTCTAAGGTTGTCATCCTGTGCCGCAGCGTTTTCATCAGCGGTTTCTATTTGTTTGTTCCAGTGCTTTTTTCAAGCTCACTGAAAAGTCCGTTTGAAGTCTATCGGGCAAATTATATTTCCTTACCGCCCGGTTCCAACGCGCGATGTATCGCTTGGCGAGTCCCGACCTGCTGCCCCGGTACACACCGGCTTTATCAAAGTCAACAAGATAGACCTTTCCCGAGCGATCTACAAGGACATTGCCGGGGTGCAAATCAATATGCCGGATTTTGTGTTCAATGAGAAGCGCCACCTGACAAGCCAGGGATTGCATCAGATCCGGCACGTCCCGTTCATTTGCAATGGATAAATCAAAGAGCCTTTGAGGCACATCGATTTCTTTTGTCACCAACCACGCCTTATAAAGGACCGACCCCTGAAAGGCATAGGCCAGCGGCTCCGGCACATTTACACCCAGGGGACGAACACGTTTTAGCATGTCATACTCCGCCTCACAGCGCAGTTTCCCCCACCTGAAATAGTGCCGCTTAACAAAGTGCCGAACGATTCCCCCGCGAAAACAGGACTTTACGACTGCCCTACCGGGACCTTCCAGTGTAACCCGAGCCATCGTGGCTCGGCCGGCAAGCCGGTCATTTCCTTTGCAACCGGAATGCGCCATCGCCGTGGACAGTACTTCCATATCCCGACTCGTTAAAATCTGATCAGACACTAACCGGTAGGGACCCCATTTTTTCACATTTCGCACCATGAAACACCGTAGGTGAAAACTCCTTGTTTGGCCTTGATGCCCGTGCTATCAATATCATTTTCAAACAAGGCATGGAAAGCCGATTGGCAGACATGTTTGTACGTGCTCGGAGGACCGACTGCTTAACCCGGCGGACATGTCGGTAGCAAAGAATTAAATCCCCACAAAATAAGGGACTTATAAGTTAGCATAGGTCTATCACAGGGTCAACGAAGCACTTTGGCACCAGAATATCGACTTTCGTAACATACCGTCACGTAAAACTCGATCAGTCTAAAAAACATGGTGCGCAGCTAAGGAGCCAACAACTTCCTTTTTTCCAACGAAACTTGCCACATGGATACAAATTCAATCCCCCCCGAACTGGTTAAAGATCTCAAGGATTCGAAAGTCACGGAAAGCCCACTTTCTCCCGGCTTGACACTGCACGCTTTGTTGGCTGAGACCACACGCCTCACCATGGTCAAGAGCAACCAAAGACGGCAGGTACTTTACCTGCAAACATCAACTGGCCAATATTATTTAAAAATCAGCAAGTTCATCAGGAAAAAGGACCGAATCCGCCATCTCTTGTTCCCCATGAGACGATGGGCGGAATGGCAAAATCTCCATCGGCTCAGGGCAAAAAACGTGGCTGCCGCCACACCTGTTCTGAAAGGAGGCAAGAAGGGGAAATTCTTCTTTCTGGTTACAGAGCAGGTCTTGGGTAGTCAGCCGGCATGTCAGTCTACTGAAGAGGCGCAGACCCTGGGGACCTATATCAAAGACATCCATGACAAGGGAATCTACCACGCCGACCTTCATCCGGGAAATATCATTCTACGCCAGGGCAGGCCGCCGTATTTGATTGACGCCCAAGAGGTCTTTTTCCTGCTCTACCTGCCCCGTTGGGTCCGAGTTCACAATCTAGGCAGGCTGTTTTACCACTTGAGTACCACGAAAACCCCGGACGATTGGATAGAAGCGTTTCTCTCCGCGTATAATAAAGGGCTGCGACAGCCCATTACTGGAACCGAGGTAGCAAGGCGTTCTGAGTACCATCGGCAACGCCATTATCGCTCCCGTACCAAACGATGTTGTAAAAACAGCTCTGAATTTGAGATAGTAAAAGAAGAGGGGCTGCGCGGATATAAGAGGCGGGACTTTTCTTTAGGGCGGGAGAAGATCCAAGAAGCTCTGGATAAGGGAGAATGGATTAAGCAGGATCGCGTCCTCCGATACCGGGACCTGTGCATTAAGGTGCATACCAACCGTTTCTTTCACAAAGACCGTTGCTTGAAGGCTTGGAAGATGTCCAGGGCCCTGGAAGCCCGAAACATCCCTGTTCCCAAGTCCTTGGCCTACTTCCGGCTGGGGGGCAACAGCTACTTTATTTCCGAATTTCTTGACGGAATCGGACTGAACGATTATTTAGCCGCACTCATCGACGCACACCAAAAACGTCGTGAGCTTAAGCGCCTTGCGGTATGGATGAAAAATGTTCACGATCGTGGGATATGGCAACGGGACTTTAAGTCAACGAACGTGATATGTCAGAAAGGCCGTTATTTTATGCTGGACTTGGATAGTGTTTCAGTCCAAAGCCACCTCTGTAACAAGAAGAAAGTCAAGAATCTCGGGCAACTAAATGCATCCCTGGGGAACCACTTGACTGTAAGAGACCGGCTACGCATGTATCACTATTACGCTGCCCAACAAAAGCAATCCCGCAACGTACGGCGGCAGGTATACCGAAAAGTATGGGAACTGATCCAAAGCAAAAACACCTTTTTTTTTGGATTGGATGCCGCGAAGTTATACGTGTAACCGCATAAACCATGTGCGGATGTTGAAAGACACAGCTCATAGCACGGACATCCGCCTAGCAGTTTACAGTGTAATAAGGAACCCCCTCAGTTTCAATTACGCCTTCAAAAAGGTCCTTTGCAGCTGCACCTTTTTGAACCACGCGACTTTCAATATGACTACAAAGTCATTGTTACAAACAAAATCGAATCAGTAAAATCGGTAGTGTTGTTCCATAATGGGCGAGGTTCGCAGGAGGCAATATTTGGAAATGCCA
>CAYTTQ010000002.1:0-95464 GCA_964440795.1 uncultured Desulfobacterales bacterium
CTAGGAGCTTGCTACCGGGTTTCCAGGTCTCTTAGTCGTTCCCGGGCCTTGTCGGCATATGCCGTTTGCGGGTGCTCATCAACGATGCGTTGATAGAGCTGCCTGGCATGCTCGGGATTGTCTTGTCGCTCTTCCAGTTTGGCCGTGTCAAATAAGGCTTCCGGGTCGCTTCCCGTACACCCCCACACGGTCACGGCCAACACGATACACACGATCGATAGCCACCGTTTCATGGACCCCTCCAATTCAACTATTACTGATGCACCTTTTCAGGCGACGAGGTACCTATACCACGTTCCCGCCGACGGGTAAAGCGGCCTCACCGGTTTCCAACTCCGGCAAACTCGGCAAGCGGTGGATTTGGGCGACGGCCTCGCCTTGTCCGCCCCCGGTGTTCATGGTATAGGAAGTTAAAGGAAACCGGGAGCGAGAAATTGACCATCGGACCGGGGAAACTGTTTGCCCTGTGAAAGCAGCCATCATATCCGACATTCATGCCAACCTGGAGGCCTTCAAATCGGTCCTTGCAGATATCGACGCGCTGGGCATCTCCAGTATCGCCTGCTTGGGTGACAATGTGGGCTATGGACCGGAACCGGAAGCGGTGGTCAATCTGGTGCAAGCCAGACACCTCCCCTGCGTCATGGGCAATCATGAACTGGTGCTCACCAAGGCTCGGCACCTGTCTCGCATGAACCCTTCAGCGAGACAATCCGCTGTCATGACCCGGGATCTGATCTCCGACCGAACCATGGACTACATCCGCAGTCTCAAACCGATGCTGCATTTTCACGGCGCCCTTTGCGTGCACGGGTGTCCGCCCGACTCCATTACCACCTATCTGATGATGCTGTCGGAGGCCGATCTGGTCGACGTTTTCCGCTCCTACGACGACGCCGTTTGTTTTGTAGGACATACCCACGATCTCGAATGCATCTCCTTCGACGGCCACCAGGTTACCCGACACCCGCTGGGCCGGACACCGATCGATCTGAAACCGGACCATCGCTATATCATCAATGCGGGCAGTGTCGGTCAGCCCAGGGACGGCGACAATCGGGCGAAATATCTGGTCTGGGATCCGGCCGACCACTCGGTTCGGACCCGGTTTATCCCCTATGACATCGCCAAGACGGCCGAACGGATCGTCCAGCTCGGGCTGCCGGAGTACAACGCAACCCGTCTCTGGTAGCCCTTCCGCTCGACGCCGATAGGGAAGAGAACGGGAGAGAACGGGAGAAACGCGACTCATGAAAACGGTGGGAAAGTACGAAATTCGGGGCCTGCTGGGCAAAGGCGGCATGGGGGTGGTCTATAAGGTTCGGATGCCCGTGGTGGGCAAGCTGGTGGCCTTGAAGTTACTGACGCCCCATCCCAACCTGGTCACCCTGCTGGGCGAAGCGGAAATCCACCGGCGGTTTGTCACCGAGGCCGTGGTGATGGCCCGGTTGAAACACCCCAATATCGTGGCCATCTGGGATTTCCACGATGCCGAGGATCTGACCTTTTTCGTGATGGAGTATTTCTGCAAGAATCTGGGGGCCGTGATCGGGGAAACCTACCGCGTGGAAACGGCCTCACGGGTCCTGAGTGTCGACAAAGCCCTTCATTACACCGGAGAGATTCTGGCCGGAGTGCAACGACTGCACCACGCCGGCATCGTGCACCGGGACATCAAGCCCTACAACGTATTGATTACCGAGCAGGACACGGCGAAGATCACCGATTTCGGTTTATCCGCACTCCACGGGGAGACCTACGGGGGACCGTCCAATTTGAAGGTGGGCTCTCCCTACTACGCGGCACCGGAACAGGAAGCCGACCCCAACCAGGTCGATTTGCGGGCCGATCTCTATCCAGTAGGCGTCATGTTTTATCGCATGCTGGCGGGGGAACTGCCCCTGGAGGGGAGAAAAAGTCTGCGTACCCATCACCCGGATCTCGACGACCCCTGGGACGACTTCGTGGCCCGCGCCATGGCCGAAGACAGACAACATCGCTTCCCCACGGCGCAAGCCATGACTACGGCCCTGGACGATTTAAAACACGACTGGGCGAAGAAAAAGGAGCGCGTGTGTACATATCAGCAACCCCAAAGCGCCACTGCTCTCTCCCCGGAGCTTGCGCCCATCCAGCTGAGACGCCGGGCGATAAAAGTGCGGCCGTCTCTTGCCCGGAGTCGTTTTGGGGTGGATGACAAGTGGCGCCCTCAAACCTATATGCAAAATGATTTTCATCTCCTTGACGAAGAGACGGTAAGAGACGATCGAACCGGCCTGCGATGGCAGCGGCAGGGGTGTCCGTATCCGCTCACTTGGCACGAAGCCCATGAGTATATCGCCGGCCTCAACGGCGAAGGCCCTTCCGAAGGGGACATATGGCGCCTGCCCACCATCGAAGAACTTTTGTCCCTGTTGACGGAGATTCCGCGGGCCGGTGATCTGTGTACCGAGCCGGTGTTCGGCACCACCCAGCGTTGGCTGTGGAGTTGTGACCGCCGTTCGTATGTCGCCGCCTGGTATGCCAATATAGAGCTGGGATATGTCGCTTGGCAGGACTTCAGTTGTTACTACTACGTGCGGGCCGTGTGTTCCAACCCCGCCTGATTCTCAACTGGGTGGCGACTACGCGGGGGCCATCGGTGACGTCGTGTGCCCGAAATGCGCTTGATATTTACCCGGTTTTGTAATAAGAATCCTTTATTCTCGGAAAATCCGTGAGGCGGCATGCAGGTGGTCGTGTCCATCCAGAGATCGCACGGATCGGTTTTCCGGGACATGCTGTTTCAAACCCCAACACCCCATTGAGATCACTGAATGCGGGTGAGGGCGTTACGCCTTTTAGGAACGGCTTCGTTTCAGCTGAACCGAAACCATTTGGATGGACCGGCATCGCACGCTATTCTTCTTGTACGCACGCTTGAGCTCCTAGTGGAGGCCGATGGCATCGGCCGGCGGAAAGGAGGTCCAATAGATGGCCAAGATACGGATTGCTGTCGTAGGTGTTGGAAATTGTGCCAGTTCATTACTACAAGGAATCGCCTATTATCGACATAAAAAACGCGAGGAGGCGATCGGACTTCTCCATTGGGATATATCCGGTTATAAGCCCTACGACATGAAGGTCGTGGCGGCTTTCGACATAGACAAGCGTAAGGTGGGAAAAGACGTCTCCCAAGCGATCTTCGAAGATCCCAACTGTACCACCGCCTTTTTCCCCGACATGCCCAAAGCAGGCGTCAAAGTGAGCATGGGGAAAATCCTGGACGGCGTCTCCCCCCACATGAAGGTGTACCAAGACCGGCAAACCTTCATGGTCAGCGATAGAAAAGAAGCCCTCAAAAAAGATATCATCCAAACACTCAAGAAAGCCGGCACGGACATCCTCTTAAACTATCTGCCCGTGGGGTCTGAAAAGGCAACCCGATTTTACGCCGATTGTGCCCTCCAGGCAGGCGTGGGCTTCATCAATTGCATGCCCGTCTTTATCGCCAGTGACGCCGCCTGGGCGGACAAATTCGCCAAAAAGAATATCCCCATCATCGGCGATGACGTGAAGGCCCAACTGGGCGCCACCATTACCCACCGAACCCTGGCCAACCTGTTTCGAAGACGGGGGGTCAAGCTCGAACGGACCTACCAGCTCAACACGGGGGGAAACACCGACTTTTTGAATATGCTCGACCGCAACCGACTGACAAGCAAACGGACATCGAAAACGGAGTCCGTACAGTCCGTCCTGGCCCGAAAGCTGGACCCGGAAAATATCCATATCGGCCCCAGCGACTATGTGCAGTGGCAAAAGGACAACAAGGTTTGCTTCATCCGAATGGAAGGCAAACTCTTCGGCGACGTTCCCATGAACCTGGAACTCCGGCTGTCCGTGGAAGACTCTCCCAATTCGGGCGGCATCACCATCGATGCCATTCGCTGCTGCAAGCTGGCCCTGGACCGCGGTAAAGGCGGGGTTCTCCATTCGCCGTCGGCCTATTTCATGAAGCATCCGCCCCGGCAATTCAACGACGATACGGCATACACCATGATGGAGGATTTCATCGCCGGCGAGCGGGAAGATTAGGCATTGGTAGGTTGGACGGAAACGAACCTTGAAAGGCTCCCGAAAATATTCCCATCGAAAAGGCGCCGATAAGCACTGGACCTTCTCCCAATGGGCCAAGGCCCACACCCGAGGGCTCCTGGATCCGGTGGCCGGCCTGCTGAAAACCACCGACCTTCGGCCCAACACCCTTTCCATCGCCGGCTTGGCGGTGGCCGTGGCGGCGGGAATCGCCGTCGCCGGCGGTCATATCACCTTGGGCGCATGGTTCTTTCTCTTCTCCGGCCCTTTCGACGCCCTGGACGGGGCGTTGGCCCGGGCGGCCGGTCTGGAAAGCCGATTCGGTGCCTTCCTGGATTCTTTTTTGGACCGCTACGCCGATGCATCCGTCCTGCTGGGCCTCATCTACTGGGCAAGCCTCCGGGATCATCACGGCCTGGTGGTACTCTCCGCGTTGGCGTTGTTGGGCTCGGTCATGGTCAGTTATGCCCGCGCCCGAGCGGAAGGGTTGGGCCTTTCCTGCTCGGTCGGCCTCTTCACCCGCCTGGAGCGATTTATTGTCATGGTCCTTACCCTGTTCACCGGGCAGTTGCTCATCGGTATCACCGTGTTGGCCGTCCTGTCCAATCTGACCGCCCTTCACCGCCTGCACCATGTCTATCGCCAAACCGATCATTCCTGACGCCATCGGTAACACATCCCCACCCGAAGGGCGGGCCATTGCCGGAGGATTTAGGCATCGGATTATCAATTGACAAACCGCCGGGCTTCAGTCTACCTTGGTGAATGCACCGGAGATTCTCCCGGGAAGTCGGGCGGTCGCCGGTCTCGATATTTCTAGTTAGGAGTTCTGACATGTATTCCAGAATGCTCATACTGCACTTTCCCAAGTCGGAAGTCGGCAAACCGATTGTCTGTCACTTGGCCATCGATTACAACCTGACCTTCAATATCCTCAAGGCCACCATATTGCCCCGCAAGGAAGGGGTTATGGTCCTGGAGCTGGTGGGCAACCGGAAAGACTTCAACCGGGGCGTTCGATATCTCAAGGAGCATGGGGTCCAGGTCCAGCCGGTCGGACAGGACATCAACCGGGACAAAAACAAGTGTACCCACTGCGGGGCCTGTACCGCCGTGTGTCCCACCGGGGCCCTGACCATCAAACGGCCGGAAATGAGTGTCGTCTTCAACCGGAACAAATGTAGTGTTTGCGGGCTCTGCGTTGCCGCCTGTCCGCCGAGGGCCATGGAAATCAGTGTCGTGGGGAACCCGACCCTGAAATGAAAAAGACCGTGGCCGTTGCGCTCAGCGGCGGCCTGGATTCCTCCGTCGCCGCACTTCTCCTCAAGGAAACCCACCAGCGAGTAATCGGCCTCCACTTTTACACCGGCTTTGACGTCTCGGTTCCGGAAGGCCCCGATGGGGGCGGACCGCCCGCACCGGTTCGTGCCGTTGCCCGACAAATCGGTATCGAATGTATGACCGTGGATTGCACCGAGGCCTTCCAGCGGGAGGTGGTCGACTATTTCGTCGACGGATATGCCCGGGGAAAAACCCCCAGTCCCTGCGTGGTCTGCAATCCACGGATCAAATTCGATATCCTGTCGAAAGAAGCCCGAGCCCGGGGCGCATCGGCCCTGGCCACGGGACATTATGCCCGGATCCGTCAAGGAGCGGGTGGCCGGTGGTTGCTCATCAAGGGGGTGGATCGGGACAAGGACCAGTCCTATTTTTTGTCCCGCTTGACCCAAACCCACCTTCGGCAGGCGATGTTTCCCTTGGGCGGATACACCAAATCCGAGGTGCAGGCACTGGCACACCGTGCCGGGCTGGCCACCTTCCGGAGCCGGGAAAGTCAAGAACTCTGCTTCGTCGACACCGACTCGTACACGGCGTTTCTCTCCCGGCACACCGGCCTGTGCCCCAGTCCCGGTCCCGTGGTGAATCCGGCCGGGGAGGTGCTGGGACAACACCAAGGACTGCACGGCTACACCATCGGCCAGCGCCGGGGCATCGGGATTCCCGGCCCCGCACCCTACTATGTGGTCGCTGTAGACGTGAAGACGAACACCCTCGTCGTGGGTCCCAAATCGGCATTGCTCTCCCGACGGTGTCGGGTCCGGGACATCAACTGGATCGGCATGCCCCCCCCAAAAACGCCGGTATGGGCCCGAACACGGCTTCGGTACCGGCACTCGGAGGCCCCGTCGGTCCTCTTCCCCGCCACCGATGACTCCGTCGACGTGGTCTTTGTCAGGCCCCAGACGGCCGTCACCCCCGGCCAGGCGGCGGTCTTTTACCACGGAGAAAAAGTCATGGGCGGAGGCTGGATTGCGTGACCCCCGTCTTTACGATCACCACGCTGGGCTGTAAGGTCAACCGGTACGAATCGGAGGCTATGGGAGAAGCATTGGAAGCCCGCGGGTGGCGCCCCTGTGGGACCGAAGCGGGAGCGGATCTTGTTATCGTCAACACCTGCACCGTTACCGGCAAGGCGGCCGCCCAATCCCGACAGGCGATTCGAAAAGCGATTCGCGCCCATGGCCGGGCCACCATGGTGGTTACCGGCTGTGGCGCCCAACGGGATCCGGAGGGACTGGCCGCCATCCCCGGGGTCGACTATGTGGTGGGAAACAGTTTCAAGGCCGATGTGGCCCGCATTTTGCCTCATACCCGCCGCTCGTCACCGGAGATCCGCGTGGCGGATATCCGCCGGGTGCGTCGATTTCAAGACCTTCCCATAACCCGGTTCGGCGACCGGACCCGCTGTTTTGTCAAGATTCAAGACGGCTGTGACGCCTTTTGTTCCTATTGTATCGTGCCTTACGTGCGGGGGCCGAGTCGGTCATTGGCAAGCGCCACCGTGCTCGAACGGCTGGGCGACCTCCAGGTGGAGGGTTACGCGGAGGCGGTCTTGTGCGGCATTCACCTGGGGTGTTACGGACAGGACCTTACCCCCGTCACCTCCCTCCTGGAATTGCTCCGATCGGTGGATCGGCTGCCGGCGGCGCCGAGGCTTCGGCTCAGCTCGATTGAGCCTCTGGAGTTGTCTGACCCCCTGATCGACCATGTGGCCCGTTCCCCCCGCTTGTGCCCTCACTTCCACATTCCCCTGCAAAGCGGAGACGATGCAATCCTTTCCGCCATGCACCGGCCCTATGACACTGCGTACGTGGCGGGGCTCGTTGACCGGATCAAGCGGACCCTTCCCCATGCCGCCGTGGGCATGGACGTACTGGTGGGCTTTCCGGGAGAAACCCCGGAGGCCTTCGAACGGACCTGTGCCCTGATCCGACGGCTGCCGGTCTCCTATTTGCACGTCTTTCCCTATTCCCCCCGGGAGGGAACGGCCGCGGCCGCCTTGCCCGATCGGGTGCCCCCGTCGATCATCAAACAGCGCTGCACGTGCTTGCGAAGGCTGGGAGCGGAAAAACGCAAGGCCTTTTATCAGGCCTGTGTCGGGAGTAGAGGGCAGGTCATTTTCGAGGAACGGCGGGATCGGGTCACCGGTCACTTAAAAGGCTTTACGGGCAATTATATTCCCGTGATCATGGAGGATAGGGTCGACCACTGCGGCCGCGTCACCGAGGTCCGACTCGACCGGATTGAAAAGAACCGGATGGTGGCCAAAGTACTGTCCTGAAGGGAGGGTTTAGTAAACTGTCTCACCTGCCACAAAGAAGCGCCACTTGCAGAACATGTCGGGCGGATGGGCATCGGGTGGGGCGAAGAGGCATTCCACCTGGATGCGCTCGTCGATTTGGCCGGCGAAATCCTGAAACTCCCGTCGGTGCATCTCCTTGCAATCGTACTCCCCCAGCCCCCGCTTGAGCCGGGCCTGTTGGGTGGGGCACGACGGCACCGAGATCAGCACTTCGTCCGGCCGCTCCTCGATGTCATATCCCACCAGGATACACCAGGGAAAGTAACGCTGCGCCCGGACGAATCCCTTGAGACCCCCCTCGGTAATCTGAAACCGCTTCTTCAGGTCCTTGGCGGCCATCCCGGACACCCGGCCCCACACCGCCTCGTTGATGCGTTCCGCCGTGGCCTGGTCAAACGCTTCGGCCACCTTGATAAACCAAAAGGCATCCACCACCCGGTAGTGCCACAGGAGAAACGCCAGATACTGCCGGAGTTCCGCCGCATCCATCTTTTCAAAGAGTCGTAAATCCATAATCACCTGCGTCGCTTCCCGGCGGTTAGGGTTTTAGGAAACCACCATGGCCTCCGCCACTTTGTCGGCCGCTTCTTTTCCAAACAACAGTTCGGCCAAGGTCAAAGCGAACTCCAGGGCGGTCCCCGGACCTTGGCTGGTCACGCAGGCACCGTCGACCACCACACGAGACGGGGCGACTTGGGCACTTTTCAATTGGTCGGTGAAGCCGGGATAGCAGGTGGCTTTTTTTCCATTCAGCATTCCGTGATGTTCCAGCACGACCGCCGGAGAGGCGCAAATGGCACCGTAGAAGCGGTCGTTCTCGTGCTGCCGCTTCAGGAGCACCCCTAGGAGTCCGGAGTCACACAGATTCTGGGCTCCCGGCATACCCCCGGGAAGCACGATCAAATCATACTCCTTGCCGGAACATTCGGAAATCAACGTGTCGGCAACCAGGTTGGTCCCATGAGCCGCCGTAACCTGAAGTCCCGCCACCGAGGCCACCGTCACGGTGGCGCCGGACCGGCGAAGTACATCGATAATCGTGACCGCTTCCAATTCTTCCGTTCCATCAGCAATGGGAATCAGCACTTCCTTCGGCATGCCCTGCCTCCTTTCCCCTGTCGCACAATTTGCCGGTCCACCCGGTTCAGGGACAACGATTCATTAAAGGTCCGTTTTGAAAGACGCTGGATCGCCCTATCGAATCAGCCGGACCAGCCAATTCCTAAGGTCTTCAGCATACGCGCAGAAACAGACCGCCGTCAATCGCAAATTTGCAAAAGGCTGGGCCGGCGGCGAGAGTCCTTATCCCGCGGTTTACCGCTATCACGCTTGACTCTTTTCCGCTTCTTGCCTATGGTTTGCATTGATTTAGCTTGAGCGAAAATCACACCCACCACCGTATGAAGGGCACGTTTACATCGCCTCGGTAAGGACCCGGCATGGCCAGATCCCGATCGTTTTTCTTTTTTTTCTGTTACTTCCTTTACTTTTGTTCTTTTTGGATGATCCTGGCCTATTTGCCCTTGTTGTTGAAGTCGTATCAGTTCTCGGACAGCCAACTCGGGCTTGCCATCGGGTTGAAATCGCTGTCCAGTATCTTGTTGGTACTTCCCTTCGGGGTCTTCTCCGACTACTTTTCCCCCAAGAAGATTTTGACCGTGGGTGCTGTTTGCTATACCGCCCACCTGTTTTTGTTGACCGTATTGAGAGACTTTCCCGGCGTTTGCTTTGCACTGATCCTCGGGGGCGTGGGAGCCGCCACCGTCCGGGTGGTCCTGATGTCTCTATATCTGAAACTGCAGACCGGAACCGGGCGGGGCAGGGGCGTGGCCTTTCTTCAAGCCGGCGGTTACCTCGGATTCGCTTTGGGGCCGCTTACGGGGGGCCTTATCTACCAAGCATATGGCGGGGTCGCCTTGATCGGGGCGGCTCTGGCCTTGGCCATCGTAGTCATCGCCTTGACCCTGTTCGTTAAGGACGTCCCGCCGGTGGTCTTCAGCTTCAAGGACTACAACCAGGACCTGAAGAAACCCGATGTTTTGCTCCTAATCGCGGTGGTCTTTGTCCTGGGAACCCATTTCGGGGCGGAACAAACCAGCATCAGCCTTCTGATGAAAGAGGTCATCGGCTTGAAAACCGCGGATATCGGCCGGGTCTTTTTTGTCCTCGGCATCTGGATGGCCATTCTGGTCCCTTTCGCGGGCCGGCATCTGGATAAGAAAGACAGCGTCTTCGTCCTCTTGCTCCTGGGACTCGTCATCTCCAGCGTCTTCCAGATTGTCACCGCCTTTACCCAGACCTTTTTGGGGCTGGTGATGGTGCGCATGATCCATACCGCGGGAGATACCCTGGCCATTTTGGAAACCGACGTGCTCACGGGACGGTTCTTTCCCGCCGCCCGGCTGGGAGGCAGTTCCGGCCTCCTGTTCTTTGTGCGAACGGCGGCCATATTCATGTTTGCCGCCGTTTCCGGCTGGTTGAACCAGATTTGGGGCTACAAAATTCCTTTTCTTGTCAATGGGATTATGGTATTGGCATTTGCCTTAATCATCTTAACGTTACGAGGCAGGAATTCGTCGGGACGGACGGTGTGGCCACGAAGTCCGGCGGCCAATCTGCCGGGAGGAAAAGAGCGTGGGTAACGAACAGTGGCTGGTGCTGGCCACCCGAAACCCGGGAAAGACCAAAGAAATGGGTGAGCTGCTGACCGGCTTTCCCGTGGTGATCAAGAACCTGGATGACTTTGGACCGATCCCGGAGATCGAGGAGGATGGGTCCACCTTTGAAGAAAACGCCTATAAGAAGGCATCGTTTACGGCCAAGGTGTTGGGCCTGCCGGCCCTGGCCGACGATTCCGGTCTGGCGGTCCATACCCTGGACGGCGCTCCCGGAATCTATTCGGCACGGTATGCAGGACCCGGCGCCACGGACGAAGAAAACAACACCAAACTGCTGGCCGACATGGCGGGGCGCGCCGATCGGTCCGCCACCTTCATCTGTGTGATCTCCATCGCCGTTCCTTGCGGAGTGGCGCTGACCTATGAAGGTCGGTGCGGGGGAACCATCGCGACGGCCCCGCAGGGGACCGCGGGGTTCGGTTACGATCCCCTCTTTTATTATCCGCCGATGGAAAAGTCGTTCGCCGAGCTGTCTCCGGCGGAAAAAAACGCTGTCAGCCATCGGGGCAAGGCCCTTTCGGAAGTCCGGGCGGAATTCGATAAGGTCCTGACGTGGATTCGACAACATACGTGATCATGAACCTTAATTAGTGAATGTTCAGCTACTTGCGTAGGACAGGCCGGCTTTTTCATTGACAGGATGTTATCGCCGATATTAATCTTCGAAGTTTAAAACCACTTTTAATGGAGGGTGTTCGATATGGCAAGAAACAGAGTCGTCATTACCGGATTGGGTGCCGTCACACCTATCGGTTCGAGAAACGACAATTTCTGGAATGCCGTTATGGAAGGCAAGTCCGGGGTGGATCTGATATCGCGGTTTGATACGTCTGCCTTCAAGACCCGTATCGGGGCTGAAGTACCGGATTTTGATCCCAAGGCGTTTGGAGTCGCCCCCAAGAATGCCAAGCGAATGGACTTGTTCACCCAATACGGTGTGGCTGCGGCATCTCTTGCGATCGAGGATTCAGGCCTGCAATTGGAGGCCTATAATGACCGCATCGGGACGATGATCGGCACCGGCATCGGCGGGCTGATGACGTTGGAACAGGAAAAGAAACGGCTCATCGAAAGCCAGAACCCCTCCCGGGTAAGCCCGTTTCTCATTCCCATGATGATGCCCAACGCCGTCAACGCCCATGTGAGCATCATGCACAAACTGACCGGGACCAGTCCCTGTATCGCCAATGCTTGTGCCACCGGTGTCTATACCCTGATATACGCCACCAAGGATGTCGCCCTGGGGGATTTCGACGTCGTCATCGCCGGCGGCAGTGAGGCTATTCTCACAGAAATCGCCGCCAGTTCCTTTGCCAACATGAAGGCCTTGTCCAGGAGAAACGACGATCCCAAGCGGGCCTGCCGACCCTTTGACAAGGATCGGGACGGTTTTGTCATCGGAGAGGGCGCCGGGGTCCTCGTCATTGAAAGCCTGGACCACGCCTTGGCCCGAAACGCCAAGATCTATGCCGAGATCGTGGGGTATACGACCAATACGGATGCCTACCATATCACGGCACCGGACCCGAATGCCCGAATGGTCAAAAAAGCCATCCTAGATTCCTTGCGAATGGCCGGGCTGGAACCCAAGGACGTGGATTACATCAACGCCCACGGGACCTCCACGCCCCTGAACGACAAAGCGGAAGCCTCGGCCATATCCGAGGTGTTCGGCGATTACAAGGTGCCCCTGAGTTCCACCAAATCGATGATCGGCCACCTTATCGGCGCGGCGGGAGCCGTGGAAGCAGTGACCTGTGCGTTGGCCATGGAAAAGCAGATCATTCCACCGACCATCAACTACGAAACCCCCGATCCCGAAATGGACGTCAACGTGATCACCGAACCGACGCCGGCGGAGTTGAATATCGTGATGAACAACTCCTTCGGATTCGGCGGTCATAATGCAGTGATGATCTTGAAAAGATACCAGGGATAAGGGTGGGCGTTACGAGGTGCTCGGATCCAACAGGGCGCGGACCTGCGCCGGCGTGGCCGAGCGGACAAGGAGTTTTTTGGTTCGGCTCTTGTGTCCCGAGACCATCTCCACCTGGGCCTTTTTGACCTGGAGGGCCCGGGCGAAAAAATCGCGGCACATCTTATTGGCGGCACCTTCCACCGGCGGTGCGGTCAACTTTACTTTCAGCCTGTCGCCTTGAAGTCCCACCACCTGGTTTTTTGCCGCCCGGGGCTGTACCAAGACCTTGATCCAGACCCCGTCCTCGGTTTTCCCTGTCCACGCCGTCGACTCAGTCATGTCTCTTCCCGACGGACAACACCGGTGTAAGTCCAGCTTCCTGTCCGGTCGGCCTCAACAGGCCCCTTACCCTAGACCCCCTTGCCCTGCCTGATCCGATCGATCACCCCGGTGGAAGAAATCCCTTCCGTGATGGGAATCAAAACCACCTGCCCCTCCTGGCGTTCCACCGCCTCCTTGCCGAGGACCTGGTCATAGGTGTAGTTACTGCCTTTGGTCAGGATATCCGGTCGAAGCGCTTCGATAACCGATTCGAGCTGGTCGGCCGAAAAGCGCATCACATAGTCCACGGAATCCAAGGCGCTGATGATCCGTATGCGCTGTTCCGCACCGATGATCGGCCGCCCCGGGCCCTTCAGGGTTTGAACCGAGGCATCGTCGTCTACGGCCACAATCAGCAAGTCCCCCATCCGTCGAGACGCCGCCAGGAACTTGACGTGCCCCACGTGGAGCAGATCGAAGCATCCATTGGTCAACACCACGGTCCGACCCTGCGCCCGGTAGCGATCCACAATCGGCACCAGGTCTTGCATGGCCCGTTCCTTGGCCGTCAAAAAATCCGTGGTCTCGTCCATGGCCGCCTGGAGTTCTTCCCGGGAAACCGTGGCCGTACCCACCTTCCCCACTACGATCCCACCGGCGGTATTGGCCAGAGCGGCCCCTTCCGGAAAGGTATGTCCCGTGGCGACGGCCAGCCCCAACACCGCCAAGACCGTGTCCCCGGCGCCGGAGACATCGAACACCTGCCGGGCCCGGGCGGGGATGCGGTAAGGGGGGGTATCCGGTTGGAACAAGACCATGTCCTCTTTTCCACAGGTGATCAACACCGTCTCCACGGCCGTGTCCTGCAACAATTTCGTTCCCACCGCCGTCAGGGTCTCGAAATCGACCACTTCGATGCCCGCCGCCAGAGATGCTTCCCGCTTGTTGGGCGTAATCGCCGTGGCGCCGGTGTATTTGGTGAAATCAAGGCCCTTGGGATCGACGATCACCGGCAGTTTTCGCCGTCGCACCGCGTCGATGACGTCCCGTAACAAGGCACGGGTCAGCAGGCCTTTGCCGTAATCGGAGATCAAGACGATATCCACGCGGTCCAGCTTTTCCTCCAGACAGGCGATAAGCCGGTGGTGATGGTCCGACGATATGGGTTGGGTGGTTTCCCGGTCGATGCGCAGGACGTGCTGGTGCCCGCCGATAATGCGGGTTTTCCGGGTGGTTTGTCTGGCCGGGTCCCGTATCAGGGCCTCCACGTCCACCGAGCGGGACTCAAACATCTGTGTCAACAACTCGCCGTTGGCCCCGTCACCGACCACACCCGCCACGGCGACGTGGGCCCCCAGGGCGATCAGGTTGTTGACCACATTTCCCGAGCCCCCGAGGGTCACACTGTCCCGGAGTACCGACACCACTTGTACGGGGGCCTCCGGGGACACCCGCTCCACGTTGCCCCAGACATATTCATCGATCATCAAATCACCGATGACCAGCACCCGGCAGTCATCAAATCCGGCTATGTCCATTGCTAATCGTCTCTCCCAGTCGGAAACATTCATTCCTTGCCGAAAGTCACCTCATAGCGCGCCCAGAATGCCTCTTGGGAAAAGTAGTGCTCCTGGGTGCCGTATTGCTCGACGGCATAGGCGGCGCAAACCACCCCCAGTCGGGCGGCACTCAACAGATCCCGGCCCAAGGCGAGTCCCTTGACAAGCCCGGCACGATAGGCGTCCCCGGCACCGGTCGGATCGCGCAACTGAGCAACCGCTGCGCTGGGCAGGGCGAACCGGCCTTTCGAGGTGGTGAGTACCGAGCCTTCCTCCCCGAGGGTGGTCACGATGCCCCCGGTACGAGATAGAATTTGATCTGTGTCCAGTCTGGTGGCCCGCATGATCATTTCCAACTCATAATCATTGGAAATCAAGAGCTGGGATCCGGTAATCATATCCGACAGCTGGTCACCCGACAGGGCCGGAATCGACTGGCCGGGATCGAAGATGAAGGGAATCCCGCGATCCCGGCATACATGCGTATAGGACACCATATCTTCGATGTTACCGGGGGCGATGATAAACAGGGCGCCGTCGGAAGGGACGGCATCAAAGGTAAACAGCGAGGGATGCTTCATGGCCCCGGGATTGAAACCGGTAATCTGGTTATCCATCCGGTCGGTGGTGATATAGGCGCCGGCAGTGAATTCCTCCCGGATGTGGCGCACGTGGTCGGTCGGTATATCGTTTTTCAAGAGCCATCGGCCATACCGTTTGAAGTCCTTCCCCGCCGTGGCCAAGATATAGGGACTCTCGCCCAGCAACGACAGCGTATAAGCGATATTTCCCGCCGTCCCCCCGAAGTTTTCCTTCAACCCATTGACGGTAAAACAAACATTCAAGACGTGAATCTTGTCCGGCAAAATGTGCTCTTCAAACTTGCCGGGAAAGTCCATGATCCGATCGTAGGCCAACGACCCTGAAACAAATACCTTCATCTTCGCCTTTTTCCTTCATCGCGTTCCAACCGAAGAGATCGGCGGCCCTCTGATATCATCAATCCTGAGGCCCTTCGCTCCCGCCTTCGGGCAGGACAATCGCCCAGTTGTCAAACAGTCGGTTGTATCGGATCAAGTGGACGGAGTCGTCTTTGCACCGGACCCGAAAATAGTTGTTCACGTCAGTGGCGTTATCGCGGTCCGTAGCGTACCAGCGGTCGATGATTCTGACAACCTCATAGTGTTTCCCCTGCCACTGAAAGGCCCGGGG
Source organism: uncultured Desulfobacterales bacterium (assembly GCA_964440795.1). Classification (GTDB taxonomy): domain Bacteria; phylum Desulfobacterota; class Desulfobacteria; order Desulfobacterales. The sequence continues at coordinate 15,409 of CAYTTQ010000002.1, forward strand.
CGACTCGTTGGCGGCAACGCCTTCATAACACTGAACGGTGATGACCGCATAGCGCCGTTCCTGCGTTTTCAGGTAGGCCACCAGGCCGGAGACGGCATCGGCGATGTCCAAAAAGCAAAACCGATAGGACTCGTATCGCCGCCCGTACGGATCGGCAATGCCCCGGGTCTTGGAACCGTAGCGGGCAAAATGCCTCAGCAACAGACATCGGCCCTGGGCTTGAGGATAGGGGGTCACCAGTTCATCCCGGTGGGACTTTTCCATGACCAGAATCACGTCGGACCAATCCAGCAGTGAGGGAGAAACCGATTTCGCCCGGTGGGCGGAAAGATCGATATCGTACTCGCGGGCCGCCTTCTCCGCCAGCGGGGTAACCCTGTTGCCCGGCAGGGCCGCCAGGCCGGCGGAGTCGACGGCGATGTCCTCGAGGGCTTCCCGTCCGATCAGGTCTGCCATCAATGCCTGGGCAAACGGGCTTCGACAGATATTGCCGGTACACAGAAACGAAATGTTTTTGATCGGTTTCAGTTCGGCCTTTCCGACGCCATCAATATTGAAACATGCCGTTCTCATAAACCGTCACCGTCTCCCCGGTCTTCAGGTGAGCAGTTACGCGCTTCTTTTCCGTATTGACCAGATCCCAGTGAAGGGCGGAGTCATTGAAGCCCAACGCCTCTTTGCGTTTCGAGGTCAATGTTTGGGGATCGCCGTCATAGGTGTCGGAATATGAGGCACCCACGGCGATATGACAGTTGCCCTGTCGGCCACCGAAGTTTTCGTCATAGAGCGTGTTGGCCATAAACCGATTGATTTTCGAAAATCGCTTGTCGGTCAGGGAAAACTCTCCCACCCGGCAGGCCCCTTTATCCATGGCCAGTTGTTTGGCCACAAACTCCCGGCCCCGCTTGGCCTCCACGCCGACCGCCCGGCCCTTCTTGAACGTCAGTTTGACCCCTTCCACGTACCGCCCGTTTCGAAAGGATGGCTGGTCGGCGAAATAGACGCCCTCGGTTCCCCGCCAGTCGGGGGACACAAACAGTTCAAAACTGGGAATATTGTGTCCGGAAATGCCGATCCATTTTCGTTGTTTTCCAGGCACGATTTTTAAATCCGTCTGCTTGGAGGTGATGTGAAAATGCGCGACATCCATGCCGTTCAGCCACTGCTTGGCCTCCCGCGCCCGCCGGAAGGTCTTCCGCCAGGCCTTAACCGGATCGGTCTGATCCAGATAACAGGCCTTGACGATCTGGTTTTTGTATTGTCGCACCGTCAGCTGGGCCTGTTCGGCCAACGCCGGGGTCGGACACAGACACAGGGTCCATCCAAATTCGCCCCGGTCTTCCCGCCGATCCAGGATGTCCCGCAGCACCTTTCTGGAAACGGCCACCTTACCCAGCTTCCGGGGGTCCGTATCGCTCAGGTGGGTCAATGATTCCGGCGCATGCAGATATATACTGCCATGAATCTGCTCACACGTCACTTTTTCACCGGGGCCTTGGAACACCAGCTGCTTAGTATTGGCCGTTTTAAAAAAGCGCCGTTCCATCCGGGCGGTCAGCCCACACCGGACCACTACGTTAAACCCCGAGGCCAAAAGCCGGGCGTAGACCACCTCCGCCAGAGACACGGCCGGCGGATCATACCTGAGCAAGACGATGTCTCCTTTCTTGAAGGACCCCGTGCGGGCGGTTTTCATCCCCCAGAGCAACACGCGTGCATATTTTTCCATCTGATCGGTGGTGAACATATCGACTAGACTCCTCCTCTCCGCCGGTTCGTCCGCCCGGAATGATCCGTGGGCCGTGACCCGTCAACACACAAACGAATGGGCCCGTCACCAAGACACCCGTCTTTCCCTTACCTCAATTGCCCGCTTTGCGCAACCGTTGCCGCTTTCTCAAATCCACCGCCAAAAACCTCACGCAAACTCGGCAAGCGTTGGATTTAGGAACACTGAAAACATTGACAAATCCGGTTTGATGAATAAATTACCTGCCTACGGGACAGATTAGAAACTACATTTCAAGGAGGGAAACATGTTAGAAGTGACACCAAAAGCAGGGGAAATGATAAAAGATTATTTGAAAGACCACGAGGAATTGCCCTCGATTCGCATACTTTTGAACTCCGGTGGTTGAGGGGGACCCTCTCTGGGTATGGCCCTGGACGGGCCGAAAGCGGAGGACCAGACCTTCTCGGACCAAGGGATTACATTCGTGATGAATACTCAACTTTACGAACAGGTAAAGCCGATCAATGTGGATTACGTCAATTCACCTATGGGTACCGGGTTTAAGATATCGTCCAACCTGAACGCCCCCTCCGGCTGTAGTGCCGGATCCTGCGGGAGCGGCTGCGGATGCTAACACCATCGTGGGGCGCCGGGACATCGGCGCCCCACGATGTCTTCATTTCCGAGAAAAACCCTCACCCCTCTTTGACCGGCCCTGGGATTAACCACATTTATCTTGACTTTTCAGAATCTTATGTTGTAAATTAACCATATTCGGACGGTACCTTCGGGGGCTCGGCGCAGCAGGCGCGTCCAGAGAAAATGCACACGTGATGCGGGAGGAAACATGAACAAATCGGGGCTTGTCAACGCCTTGCAAAGAGAAACCGGCTTAAGTAAGGTAAAAGCGGAGGAAGCCGTCAACACCTTCATCGATGCCACGGCGGATGCGTTAATCGCTGGAGACCGGGTTGAAATCAGGGGCCTGTGCAGCATCTATGTAAAAGAATACCAGCCCTACGTGGGTCGAAATCCCAAGACCGGACAGCCGGTTCGAATCTCCGCCAAAAAACTCCCATTTTTCAAATGCGGTAAAGAACTCAAGGAACGGGTCGACCGCTAAGGGTTCCTATCCGTCTTCTATTCCAAACTGAAGAAAGAATCTTCTTCTCCTCTTACCAGGCGCTTGATATTGCCCATGTGGCGGATAAAGATAATCACCGTCATGGTCAGGGCGCAAAGCGCCAGAGGCAAGGAATGATGGGCCACCCACATGGCGCCGGGCAATACGGCCGCCGCGGACAGAGAGCCCAGCGAAGAATATCCGCGGACACATACCGCCAACACGTAGACCAGCATAGAAACCAAAAAGGACCAGGGGGAAAGTGCCAGAATACAGCCGGCCGCCGTAGCCACCCCCTTTCCCCCGCGAAACCGGAGAAATAACGAATAGACGTGCCCCAAGAAGGCCGCCAGGGCCACCGCCCCCACCGCGGCTTCGTCTTGCCACCGGGGATCCCCCATTAAATAACGGGCTGCCAGAACAGGAACCGCCCCTTTGGAGAGGTCTCCCACCAGCGTCCATACGCCCAGCTGTCTGCCGGCCAGGCGATATACGTTGAAGGCCCCAATATTTTTGCTGCCCGATTGTCGAACATTCACACCGGAAAACAAACGGGCCAAAATCAGGCCCCAGGGAATGGACCCGAGGAGATACGCGGCGGGCAACAAGATGAGAAGTTCGACAACCATTCGGTCAAACAAGACGGGCGGAAAAACGACTAAGAAGAATCAGTGTCCGCATCGGCCAGCTTGTTACGGCACAAAGCGATGTACTGAATGGCCTTATAATGAACGCCCAAGTCGGGGTAAGACTTCACCACCGTTTTGAACCGTTCCATAGCGGCTTTATAGTGTTCACTCTTATAATAAAAGAGGCCGACGTAAAACTCGTGCTCGGCCAAATTTCTCTGACATACCCGGATATGGGATGCGGCCTTTTGAGCAAACGTGCTGTCCGGGTGGGCGCGAATCAAGCGCTCGAAGACCTGCACCGCCTCCTTGGCCATGGTCTGATCCCGGTCAGGAGACTGCAATCGATCAAAGTAGCACCGACCGATCTGATAAACGACATAGGGGACGGCCTCGTTCTTCGGGTGAAGACTTTCAAATTGTTCGTAGGCAAAGATGGCTTCTTCATAGGCCTTTTGGTGGTAATAGGCGTCCCCGAGCTTGAGCTCCGCCAACGTGGCGTACTCGCTAAAGGGATACCACTCTTTTAATTTCTCGAAGGCCTCCACGGCCTGCCGATATCGCTCCTTGTTGAAGGCCGCCATGCCCCGCTCCGCCAACTGCCGGGCGGTTTCTTCCTGCTGAGTCTGAAACCATGCACACCCCCCAAACATGAGGCCCAACAGACAGATCAGCGCAATCCCTTTGACCCACCTCATACGCGCAACCTCTTGGCCCTCTGCGCCGCTTCCAGGCCGGCGACACACCCTTCTCCCACCGCTTTGGCGATTTGCCAGGGCTGGCCGGTGATGTCACCGGCGGCATACAGACCGACAATATTGGTTTCTTGCTTCTTGTTGGTCTCAATGAAACTGAACGTTTCGGCGTCACAGGCTACCCCGAGGTTGGCCGCCAACTCCATGGCGCCCTTGGCTCCCAACTCGATGAAGATGCCCGAAGCGACCAGGTCTTGACCGTTGGTCAAAACGATTTTGTCTACCCCGGTATCTCCCAGGATTTCTTTGACCCAGGCCCCTTGGACCACCGTCACATCGCTGTCTGCCAGTTTCTTGTGAAGGACATCGGAAACGCTCAGCTCCTTACACACCAGATACACTTGGCTGGCGAACCCCAGCAGGGTCAGCGCCCCAGTCACGGCGGCACTCTCATTTCCCACGATCACCACGTGGGCGTCCCGGTAAAATCCGGCATCACAATCCACGCAGTAACTGACACCGCGTCCCAGAAACTCCTTTTCCCCCTTAACCTTCAACTTTTTGCGGGATACTCCCAAAGCCAGCACGAGGGTCTTGGCCAAAAACGTCTCGTCATTCTCGCTGATCAGGGTGAATTGCTCGTCCTCGTTTTTGGTATCCACAATGTCTTGGGGAATAAAGCGGGCACCCAGCTTCTCCGCCTGAAATCGACCCGATTCCAGCAAGGCCTTGCCGGGAATGACGTCATCAAAACAACAGAAGTTGGCCACGTGGGCCTTATACAAACTACTCCGCTCCGGTTTGCCGAAAACGACCGCCTTGGCCTTTTTCCCGCAGGCATGGATCGCGGCTTGAAGTCCTGCCGGACCACAACCGATGATGGCTACATCGAACAGGTCGCCGGACATCCTAGAGGGCCTTCTTTGCAAATTCCTCGATCTGTGACTTGGGGACCGCCCCCACCACCTGATCAAAGACCTTGCCGTCCTTGAAAAGGATCAAAGTGGGAATGGCCCGTATCCCGTATTTGGTCGGAGTGTTGGGACTTTGGTCCACATTACACCTGGCAAAGAGGATCTTGTCGCCGTAAAGGCCTTGCAACTCCTCAAACACCGGCGCAATGGCCTTACAGGGCCCGCACCACGGTGCCCAAAAATCGACCAGTGCCGGCTTATCGGCATTTAAAATTTCCGATTCAAATGTGCTGTCATTTACGTCCAATAGACCTTCATGTCCCATAGATACGCTCCTTTATCTTTTTGTTGCACCCCCACACTCCTACCGGTTCGTCCTTGTAGATATAGAATACCACCCGACGTTTGTCAACACGAAGTACCGGATCTTCCCGGATCGGTTCCGGTCCGTGCGCGGTGGATCAAAAACCGGTCGGTCAAAAACCAAGTGGTCAAAAATTTGACGAGCCTCCACGCCCCGGGGCCGTCCGATTCACCGAGAGATCCTCCCACAGAAACGGATCAAAGGGAAACGGGGGCTTGGCGGTGTATACGGCCCGGGCACGGCTTTCGTGGAATGAACTTTGCATGCGACTCCTTCCGTCAGCGGCGGCTCGATCCCTGAAATGTCGACCGCCTCCTGTAAGCCAGGGGGCATAATCGGACCGCCACTCAGGTCATGCCACAGGTTACCTGATCGGGGAATGTTGCGGTGCCACAAAACGAACAAAGAAAGTCCTATCGTCATCCCACCTTCAAGGGATTGAGTGAAAGAGATCTCGTTTCCCTCTACAACCTCACGGACGTCAAGAAGGTGAATCCCGGTGAACATCTGGTCAGCGAAGGCGATAATGATTCATTCTTCTATCTGATCGTGGAAGGGTCGCTCCGCCTGACCAAGAGGCGAAACGGCACGTCGGACAACATCGCCGTCCTTCGTCAGGGCGATTCCGTCCCCGGGGCTTCCTGTTACGAAAAGGGGGCCCGAAAGATGTCGGCCGTGGCATCAGAGGCCCTGACCGCTTTCGTCCTGGATGAATCGCGGTTACAAGAATTGTCGCCACAGGCGCAATCCATCATCTACCGGAACCTGAACCAAAAATCGACCCGCCAAACCCACGCCCTCATGGTGGCGCAGGCGGACCTGTTCTATAAGCATCAACAGTTGACCACCCAGGTCGCCAAGCACCTTCAGTGCCGGCGGGACCAGCACGCCAACTCGGAGATGATCCACAAGATCATCAAGGGCATTCCCCGGTTGCCCATGTACGCCAACCGTTTGGCCGTGGTCATCCTGGACGAGAATGTCTCGGCCCGGGATGTTGCTGAGTTGGCCAAACTGGACCCGTCACTGGTCAGCGTGGTGCTCAAGTCGGTGAATTCGGCTTTTTACGGATTAAAACACAAGATATCCGACTTTCAGCATGCGGTTCTGCTGTTGGGACTCAATCAGGTCTATCAGCTGGTGATGAACGTGGGTATCCGCAGCACCATGCCCAAGACACCGGCGTTTAGAGATTTGCTTTTTCATTCCTTGATCGTGTCGTTTATCGGATTTGAAATCGCCCAAATGTGCAATCTGCAAAAAGCGGTGGCCGTGAGTACCATCGGCCTGCTCCACGACATCGGCAAAAGTGTCACCTTATTACTCAAGAAACAGTATCCCAAAATGGAACTCCTGGTGGATATGCTGGATCCGGCCACGGTCGGGGCGCTCCTCCTTAAGGAGTGGAACATTCCCGACACGGTGTGTCGAACCCTGGAGTATCAGTCGTATCCGGAGTGGCTGCCGCCGGAAACCATTCCGGAGGAATACAGAAGCAATGTGGCGGTGCTCTTTGTGGCCCATCTTTGTTACGACTATCTATCGGGCAAGAAAGAAGCCGAGTTGCCCACCAACTTGTTCCCCGATTACATGGCCCTGTTGAAGCGACCCGAACGGTCGGTGGCGGAATTTGTCGAAAAAAAAGTGTTTCCCGCACTGGACAAGAAAAAGGGCACTTACCCGGAGGAAATCCGTGAGTTCTTGGCAAAAAGCGGGGAGGCCGTCTTAGACAGACCCCCGGAGACCGCACGGACCCGGCGGTGACCGGCGGCGGTTACGTCATGCCGGCAATGGTGCCGTTGTTCCCATCTCCTCACAGTGTGTACCGCCCGCACTACAGGTTGAGTGGACGCCAAAAAGACCCCGGGGTCTCTTTTAGGTTAAAGAATACCCCTGTAGGTTCCGATTAAATGGGCGAATTTCGTTATCTCAATGGTGAATCCGTTTTTGGCGATACACCCGAATAGATTGGAAAGCCGTATCTCGCCCGAATATGACCGCATATGACCGTATATGACCGTGTATATGAACGGATCAGCCCGGATATGACATGTAGACCCGATTGCTTGGACGGAGGTTGCAAATGGAAGACACGAGGGGGACGCTGGTCCTAAAGGCCGTTCCCGACGGGGGCGTGCACGAGGTGGAGGCCTTTTTGGCCAAGGTGTTCAAAGGGGTATCCTCGGAAAAGGTCTCTCGACTGATCGCCAAGGCCCCGGTGGTACTGAGCAAAAATATGCCCGCCGAGGCCGGCGACAAGATCGTCAAAAACCTGGAGCGGCTCGGCGCCACCGTCGATTTTGTCCCCCGGGAAACGCCTTCCAATGGGCTGGTGGGAGAAATCATCCCCCAGGAAACGTCGCAGACCCCATTCCAGCCGGCTCAACAAGCAGCCACGGCGGCGGCACAACCGACGGCGGAAAGCGACGAGTTCCAAGTAGGCCGAGTAAGCTGGATGCATAAAATCAAAGCCTCCGTATCGAGGAATATCGCCGAGGTCAATAAAGAACTCTGGTTGATTCTCTCCCTGATACTCCTGGCGGCGGTCATGAATTATCTGGTGGCCGCCAACCGGATGGTGCTCGGTTTCTACACCCTGCCCACGCTTTTTTCCGCCTATTTCTATGGACGGCGGCACGCCACCTTGACCGCCTTTGCCAGTGTGTTTCTCATCGGCCTGCTCGTTCACTACAACCCGAACCTGCTGGCGGAAACAACGGCCACCGACTTCGTCGACGGCCGCTGGTATGACCTGACCGCCTGGGCGGGAATCCTGGTGGTTACCGCCTATGCCATGGGGACGCTTCATGAACATCATGAATCGCGGGTAAAGGAACTGCGTCAAACCTATCACGGCCTGTTGCTGATCCTGCGCCAATTCATTTCCAAGGACAAATATACGGAAAACCATTCATACCGGGTTTCCATATACGCCACCAAGATCGCCTCCTACCTGGGACTGGGAGATACCCGGATCGAGGACATACGGGATGCCGCCTTGTTACACGACATCGGCAAACTGGACGTGAGTCGGCAGATTCTTCACAAGGCATCCCAGTTGACCGACGAAGAATACGAAGGCATGAAAAGGCATGTGGAAAAAGGGGTGGGGATACTCGAACCCATCGGCGGCCCGCTTCGCCGCATCCTGCCTATCATCCTGGCTCACCATGACAAATTTGACGGCTCCGGTTACCATCCCATGTCAGGAGAACGGATCCCCCTGGAGGCCCGGGTGATTTCGGTCGCCGACGTCTACGATTCCCTGGCCAGCGATCGACCGTATCGCAAGGCCATGTCCATATTCGACGCCAAGGACATCATCGTAAAAGGGTCGGGAACGGAATTCGACCCCAAAGTGGTCAACGCCTTTCTAACCGCTTTCCGGAAGGGAGAAATGGAAGTGCCGGAAGTGCAGGTATAACACAAGGACAGGGGGCCGTGCTCAGCGGTGTTTGTAATCGAGGGCGGCCCGAATGAAAGAAACGAATAACGGGTGGGGATCCATGGGTCGCGACTTGAATTCGGGATGAAACTGACATCCCAGAAACCAGGGATGATCCGAAATCTCCACGATCTCCACCAGCTGTTCATCCGGTGACGTCCCGCTCATGATCAGCCCCGCCTCCGCCAACCGCGCTTTCATCTCATTGTTGAACTCATAGCGGTGCCGGTGCCTTTCCGAAATCTCGGACTTGTGATACGCCTTGAAGGCCAGCGAGTCGTCTTCCAGTCGGCAGGGATACGCCCCCAGCCGCATCGTCCCCCCTTTGTCAGAGGTAACATTGCGTTGCTGTACGGTCTGGGACTGGTAATCAAACCACTCTTTCATCAGGTAAATGACCGGAAACGGGGTGTTCAGGTCAAATTCGGTGCTGTGGGCCTCCGGCATCCCGGCCACATGGCGGGCATATTCCACCACCGCCATCTGCATGCCCAGGCAGATCCCGAAAAAGGGAATGCCCTGTTCCCGGCTCTGGCGGATGGCGCGAATCTTTCCTTCGATCCCTCGGGATCCGAACCCCCCCGGGACCAAAACCCCATGGGCGTTACACAATCGCTCAGCGCAGTTGTCGTCGCCGATTTCCTCGGAATCCACAAAGTCCAGGATGACCCGGCTCTCGTTGGCCACCCCGCCGTGAAAGAGGGCCTCGTTGAGACTCTTGTATGACTCCTTGAGATCGATGTACTTGCCCACAATGGCGATGGTGACCGTGTCTTTGGGATTCTTGCTCTTTTCGACAAACGCTTCCCACTCCTCGAGCCGGGGAGCCCGGGTCCAAATGTTGAGCAGTTCGGTTATCTTGTCATCCAGATGTTGCTGGTGAAAGATCAGCGGCACTTCATAGATAAGATCCACATCCTTGGCCGTAACCACCTGATCCACCCCCAAGTTACAAAACAGGCCGATCTTTTTCTTGATCTCGTCGGACAAAAATCGGTCCGTCCGGCACAGCAGGATATCGGGCTGAATGCCGATGCTGCGAAGCTCCTTGACACTGTGCTGCGTGGGCTTGGTTTTTAACTCCCCGGCCGCCGGCATATAGGGCACCAACGTCAAGTGGACGTATAAGACATTGTCCTTGCCGGCATCCGCTTTGAACTGCCGGATGGCCTCTTGAAAGGGCAGACTTTCGATGTCGCCGATGGTTCCCCCGATCTCGATGATGACCACGTCCACGCCTTCGGCCACCGACTTGATACTCGCCTTGATCTCGTCCGTAATGTGGGGAATCACCTGGACCGTGCCGCCCAGATAATCGCCTCGCCGCTCTTTCGTTATCACCGAATCATAGATCTTGCCCGTGGTGAAGTTGCTGTTGCGGCCCAGCTGGGCATGGGTGAATCGTTCGTAATGACCCAGGTCAAGATCGGTCTCGGCACCATCATCGGTGACAAACACCTCTCCGTGCTGAAAGGGATTCATGGTGCCGGGATCGACGTTGATGTAGGGGTCCAGTTTCTGCAGGGTAATGGTCAGACCTCGGCTTTCCAGGAGCGCTCCGATCGACGCCGATGCCAGGCCTTTACCCAGGGAAGACAACACACCGCCGGTTACAAAGATAAACTTGGTAGGAAAAGACATATCAGGGAAACATCCTCCACGATGAATTCAGGCACTCATTTCAGATACGATTCGTTCCGATATCTTCTCGGCCGACATACCGAACAGGTCTTCGATGCCGATACGATCCAGGTATGGGTCCTGCCAGGCGAGACTCATTTCTTCCACCAGGTTTCGGATGTGGTGGTATTTGCCGCCCAGAGCGTCCACCTTTTTGTGGAGCGCCAATCCCCGTTGAAATCCGATTTCAAACAAGACCAAATGATCGATTTTCGAACCGCTCGAGATGACCGGCACCACCAGGATACTCCTGTTATCACGCTTACCCCGCCCGATAAAGACATTTCCATTCTTGACGATGATGCGCTTGGTACCGTGTAGCCGCTTGTCCTGCTCAATCCGGGAACTCAGTTCGGCCGAGGTCCCTTCTTTGTTGATCAGATGGATGGTCGAATCCTCCGTCGGCTCGCCGAGAATGTTCAGATTCTCGATCCCATAGGTGGTCACCCCTTTGATTTGGGCCACCACTTCCTGCAGGCGCTTGAGAACCAAGATGTTGCTGGTGGTCAGCTGGTCCTTGCTGAAACCGCGCCCTTCCAGGGCTTCGAAAAGAAACCCTTCCACCTTGTCCGGGATCCGACTCGTGCCGACGGTAACCGTCTTGGCCTGGTGCTTGATGGCATCCACGGGGCGGGCCATTTCATTGATGACCTTGCCGATACAAGAAAAAAAGCGCTTCATCAAATTGGGCGCCGTTCCTTCTTGGCCGAAATCAAACTCAAAATCCTTGATGGGAAGCCGGCCGGAAAGATACTTGAGCAGCAGCGTGAGATCCGATCCCGCCTGTAACCCCATGGCCGTGGCATACCGATTCCGGCCGATCCGTTTTTTGAAGTTACTGTAAAAACCGGTCGCCCGTTCCCGAAAGCCCTTGTCCAGCACGATCTCATAGATGTCGAGACCGCGATCCGTGCACGCAGCGATATAGCGATTCATCTCTTCCCGGAAGGTATACAGATATTGGGACTCTTCATTTATCGCCAGGGCCGCATAATATCCCCACAAGTGCCCGGCCAAGGTATTCAAGATGGGCGCGAATCGCTCTTCGATGGGAGGCACGTAAATCACCGAGTCGGCATAGGGTTCAAAGCGGTGTTCCCCTTCGGTGGTAATGACGATGGGCACGGCTTCGTGGGCCTTGAATATGGCCGTGTCCTTGATGATATCGGTAACCACGCTCTCCCGGTTCCCCGCCGCACACACCAGGATCAAGGGCTCGGAAGACAAATCGATATGCTTTTTGTCTTCCACCACATCGGAAGAGATACTCTTATAACACAGCTCGCTGAGTTTGATCCGAATCTCGTCGGCGGAGACCTTGTTGGGGCCGCTTCCCACGATGGCCCAATACCGTCGGGTGACGGCGAACCGCTCGGCGGACCGCCGGATCCGGGCCTTGTTCTGCAAGACCTTTCGCATGGCGGAAGAGAGCTTCCAGAGTTTTTGCATCTCTCTCAACACAAAATCGTCGGATCGGGCGCCCGTCAACTGGGCCATCCTAAGCCCCAGGATCCCGCCGGCGACGATTTGAGAATAATAGGCCTTGGTGGAAGCCACGGACATTTCGATATCCCGGCCCGTACTGGTGTATAACACCCCGTCCACCTTAAAGGTTACGTCCGAATCCCGACGGTTCACAATCGCCAACGTGTAGGCGCCCAACCGCTTGGCCATGTCGACGGCCCGGTTGGTATCCGTGGTGGTGCCCGATTGGCTGATCGCCACCACCAGCGTGCCCGCCAGGCTGCCGTCCATCATAAAGCCGCTGAACTCGGAGGCCTTGAAAGCGGCCACCCGGATGGCGGTTTGCTGCAAATAGTCCCGCAACAAGGTGGTACAGCCCGATGCCGCCACGCCGGCGGTGCCCTGACCGATAAAGAATATCCGGCTTATCCGTTGGTTTTTGAGGGCTTCGGCCAGCCGCTCCGGTATGACCGAGCCGTCCAAAAGGATCCGGGGGCGGGGTTCGCCGTTTTCCTCCTCGACGGAAAGCCGCCCTTGAATGGTTTGTTCCACCGAACGGGGCGATTCGGAGATTTCCTTTAAGAAGTAGTGCGGGTAATCCTGGCGGTCGATGTCCCGAGACCGGATTTCCGCGTCTTTGATATCGGTTTCAGACAGGATAATGGGCGTGCCGTCATAATACATGGCCGTGATCTCTCCCACACCGCCGGTACCGTGGGCATCCAGGATCATTATTTGGCCTTGCGTTTGCCCGGACAGCCCGTTTACCGTCTTCTCACCGTCCAGCTTTACGAACCGGCCGGCCTGCTCGACAAAGCCGTAAATCTCCGACGCCGGCACATAACAAGATCCGGCCAGGCCGGTGAATACGGCCTGGCCGCTACCCCGCTGGGCCAGAAACACCTTTCCCGGGGCCAGGTCGGTATGCATGGCGATGGCGTGGGACCCGTCGAACTCGCTGACCGTTTGGCGAAAGGCCTCGGCCACGGACTCCGTGTTTTCCAGCTTTTGTTCGATGCGAAGGGGGATGATCTTGGTATCCGTGCTGATCGAAGGATCGATGGTTTTCCCGGTTTCCGTTTCATACGCCCTGCTCAGGTAGTGATAATTATCGATATCCCCGTTCAGGCAGGCGTGAATGATGCCCTGCTGCCGGTCGTCATTTTCCACCGGATGGCAATTGGGTTCGCTGATTTCTCCCACCGACGCCCAGCGGGTATGGGCCAGCACACTGTGGTGAACCGGGGGAAGGGTCAACAACCGGGAAAAGATGGCGTCCTTGCGCACCTGCTCGCGCAAAAAGGCCACATTGTCACCCAGGCGCCCGATCTCTGCCGCCACCTTAAAGACAAACGCTACGGAAATGCCGGCCGCACAGTCCTCGTTTATCCGAATACTGCCGTTGACCAGCACGGGATCATTGGCGCGGCGCTCCAGTTCCTGCAGCCGGTCCTCATCGGCCAAGGCTTGTCGGAACCGGGAAAAGGCGTCTTTGTCCAAAACGGACAAAACGGAAATGCCGGCCGAGTCTCTTCCCCGGACCTCCAGGCGGTCCAGATTGTTGAAAACCAGATTGATTTCCCGCAACAGATCCACGGCGTGACCGGGCAGGTCCCCAGGGGCCAGGTCGGCCGGGTGTGCCAGGTCCTTGATCTTGTCGATGTTGGCCAGAGTGTCGTGTTTCAGCGTCCAATAGACGTCCTTGAGCCGCTCCGTTTGAGCCCAGAAATCCTGTGCCCGTTTCCAGGTCAACCATTCCTTGGCTTCCGCCAGGGCCTGCTGGGCATCGCCGATGATACCCTCAAGGGCGGTGCACAGGGCGGCCAGCCGGACCTGATACTCCCGATGGGTGAACAGCCTGCGGAAGAGCGCCGGATCCTTGCCCCGATCCCCCAACGCGGCCAGCCGGGCGAGTAGGGCGTCCGTGTCTCCGGAAGGAGATTCCGGATCTTCCTTTCCCTGCCCCAACCGCTGGGAGAACCGTTCGGCAATGGTATTGACCACTCCCTCCAGCTCCTCCACCAGGTCTTCCGGGTCCTGTTTGGAGGGGACGGCCTTGAACGCCAGTAGACCGGTGATGCCGCAGCTCACCGTGGCCGGCTGGTAGGGAAACAGGACCAAGGACCCATACGGCACGCCGCCCAAAGACCTGCCCCAGAAAACGCCGGTAATCCCAATTTTATCCAACCACCGTTTGATACCCATGATCCATTCAGCTCCGTATCACGACCCCCGCCCGCTGGGCGTCATTGGATTTATCTCCTCTCGGACACCGCCCTAGTGCTCCAGACAAAGCTTGGAAATGTCGTTGGGCGGCGGTACCGGATACGCCCCGTTAAAACAGGCCAAACAAAACAACTCGTGATCATATCCGGTCGAATCCAACATCCCGGTCAGACTCAAGTACCTCAAGCTGTCCAGGCCGATGTAGCTTTGCACCTCTTCCACCGAGTGCTGACAAGCAATCAACTCCCCCCTGGTGGAAAAATCGATCCCATAGTAGCACGGATAGCGATGCGGCGGACAGCTCACCACCATGTGTACTTCCTTGGCCCCGGCCTCCCGCAGCGCTTTGATGCGCATCTTACTGGTCGTGCCCCGGATGATGGAGTCTTCCACGATCACCACACGCTTTTGATTCAGGATATCCCGGACCGGATTGAGCTTGACCTTGACCCCGAAATCCCGCATCGACTGGGTGGGTTCGATAAACGTCCGGCCCACGTAGTGGTTTCGAATCACGCCCATCTCCATGGGAATTCCCAGGCCTTGACAGTAGCCGAGGGCGGCATAGTTTCCCGAGTCGGGAAAGGGCATCACAAAATCGGCCTCGATCGGATATTCCTTGGCCAATTGCTTACCGAGCCGTTTTCGTACGGCGTATACATTTTGGCCGAAAATATTACTGTCCGGGCGGGCGAAGTAAATATATTCAAAGATGCAAAAGCTGCACGGTCGCTTTGAAAACGGTTTTAGCGTTTTGAGTCCGGTATTGTCGATGATGAGGATTTCTCCCGGCTCGATATCCCGCAGATACCGGGCTTCCACCAAATCCAAGGCGCAGGTTTCAGACGCCACGACATATCCCCCGTTCAACATGCCCAAACAAAGCGGTCGGAAGCCTTGGGGATCCCGAAACGCAATCAGCTTGTCTTCGGTCATCAAGGTACACGAATAGGCCCCTTCGATTTGCTGGACCGCGGTGACCAGCGCGTCTTCGATACCGTCTTGCAGATTTCGGGCAAGGAGATGGACGATGATTTCACTGTCCATGGTGGTTTGAAAGATGGACCCGCGGCCCTCCAGGTCCCGCCTCAATTGTCTGGCATTGGTCAGATTACCGTTGTGACCGATGCCCAGGGACATATTCCCGTGGGTGACCACGAAGGGCTGGGCGTTTTTGGCGATCGAAGAACCGGTGGTCGAATACCGGACGTGACCGATGGCCGCCGTTCCGGGAAGTCGGTTGAGGGTCTTTTCGTCGAAAACCTCGGAGACCAACCCCATACCCTTGTACTCGTGAACCGTCGTACCGGTGGACGTCACGATACCGCAGCTTTCCTGTCCCCGGTGTTGCAACGCGTATAACCCGAAATAGGTCAATTTGGCCGCAGCCTCTTGCCCGAAGACGCCGAAAATCCCACAGGACTCTTTCGGACCTTCCGAAACGCCGCCCCCGCAGGGGTGCCTACCGGGTACTTGTTGATATACCTTCACGTGCTTCTCCTGATCGAAAGAAATACATATGTATATTTGATGATGCCGTCGTAAAAAGTCCAATATCTGCGTTGCGCTGCATCCCTCGTCACTGCGACCCCGACGTCCCCCTATGTCCCGACTGATAACCGCTGTCCGTCAGACTCATGCCGGCGTCGATCTCTGCGGATCCTCCCTCGAGGCCACTTCACAGCGGCGATGAAAGATCTGGATCGAACAGACCGTCAGGCCCTGGGTCTTCATGGCTTCAATGGCGTCGGCCATGGCACCCGCTCCGGCCAAGGTGGTCGCATAGGGCAGTTCATATCTCAATACGGTGCGTCGAATAATGACCGCCCCGCCGGCGCTTTCTTTCCCGGAGGGCGTGTTGATGACCAGCTGTATCTGTCGGTTCTTGATCAGGTCGGTGACGTTCGGCCGTCCTTCCGCGATTTTTTTGATCCGTTGGTTGGCTATTCCTGCCGCGGCCAGGTACCGGGAAGTTCCGGCCGTGGCCATAATGTCGAATCCCATATCGTAGAGTTTCCGAACGATGGGACAAGCCTTTTCCTTGTCCGAATCCTTTACACTGACGAACACGGTACCCGATGTGGGTAAACGTTGTCCCGCCGCCAACTGGGACTTGGCGAAGGCCCGTCCGAAGTCTTCGTCGATTCCCATGACTTCCCCGGTCGATTTCATCTCCGGCCCCAGAATCACATCCACGTCGGGAAAGCGACTAAAGGGAAACACCGATTCCTTGACGGAGACGTGATGGGGCCGAACCGGTTTTGTAAAGCCCAAATCTTTTAAGGACTTGCCGAGCATGACCTTGGTGGCCAGCTTGGCCAGCGAAACCCCGGTGGCCTTGCTGACAAAGGGGACGGTCCGTGACGCCCGCGGATTGACCTCCAACACGAACACCTCATCGCCCTTCACCGCAAATTGGATGTTCAGCAAGCCGATGACCTTGAGTTCCTTGGCCAGGGCCCGGGTTTGAGCGCTGATATTTTCCAGAAAAGCGCGGGACAGCCCCCGAGGGGGTAAGACGCAGGCGCTGTCTCCGGAGTGGATGCCCGCCGCCTCGATATGTTCCATAATGCCGCCGATCACCGTCGTTTCGCCGTCACAGATGGCATCCACGTCGACTTCCACCGCATCTTCCAGAAACTTGTCGATCAATATCGGATGATCCGGGGAGGCCAGTTTGGCTTGATGCGTAAAGGCAGCCAAGGATTCTCGGTCATAGACGATTTGCATGGCCCTGCCCCCCAGGACGTACGAGGGTCGAACCATCACGGGAAACCCGATCCGCTCGGCCAGCCGAAGGGTCTCCGTTACGTCCATGCCGCTGGCGTTGTCCGGCTGTTTCAGGCCCAGCTTTTGGAGCACGTTCTTAAAAAGCTCCCGGTCTTCCGCCAGGGCGATGCTCTCGGCCTGGGTCCCGATAATCGGAACCCCGGCTTCGGCCAGGGGGGTACATAGGTTCAGCGGCGTTTGGCCCCCGAACTGCACGATTACCCCGGAGGGGGCTTCCCCCTCCACGATATTCAAGACGTCTTCTTTGGTCAGCGGTTCGAAATAGAGCTTGTCCGACGTGTCATAATCGGTGCTCACCGTCTCCGGATTGCTGTTGACCATGACACTTTCGATCCCTTCCTCCGCCAAGGCGAACGCGGCCTGGACACAACAGTAGTCGAATTCGATCCCTTGGCCGATGCGATTCGGGCCGCCCCCCAGTATGACCACCTTGGATCCGGCGGACACCCGTGCTTCGTTCTCCCATTCGTAGGTCGAATAATAGTAGGGCGTGCGGGCCTCGAATTCCGCCCCGCAGGTATCCACCAGTTTGTACACCGGGGTGATGTCCAATTCCTTTCGCAACCGCCGTATATCGTCTTCCGTCCGCCCGAGAAGATACCCCAGCTGGACATCGGAAAACCCGAAGTCCTTACTTCGCACCAACAGATCCCGTCCCGGCGGGGTCTCCGATTGGGATATCTCTTCTTCCAGGGCGATGATACGAGCGATCTGGCGCAAAAACCACGGATCGATGCCGCTCAGGCGATAGAGGGTCTCCAGTTCGATGCCGGCCTTGATGGCGTAGGCAAGGTAAAATATCCGTTGTGAGTTCGGGTTGGCCACGTTGGCCTTGATTTCCTCCACCGAGGGCGTCTTACCCTCCCGGCCCGGCAACTGTTTCCCGTCGGCACCCAGTCCGAATCGGCCGATCTCCAGGGAGCGCAAGCCCTTCTGCAGGGCCTCTTTGAATGTCCTGCCGATGGCCATCGTCTCACCCACCGACTTCATGGCGGTGGTCAGGTGGTCTTGCGTTTCGGGAAATTTCTCAAAGGTCCACCGGGGTATCTTGACCACACAGTAGTCAATGGTCGGCTCAAAGGAGGCCACCGTCTCTCCGGTAATGTCGTTGGGAAGCTCGTCCAGTGTATACCCCACGGCCAGCTTGGCGGCCATCTTGGCGATCGGAAATCCCGTCGCCTTGGATGCCAGCGCGGAACTCCGTGACACCCGCGGATTCATCTCGATGACCACCATCCCCCCGTTTGTGGGATCCACGGCGAACTGGATATTCGATCCCCCGGTCTCCACCCCGATTTCTCTGATGACGGCGATGGCGGCATCCCGCATGGTCTGATATTGCTGATCCGTCAGGGTCTGTGCCGGGGCCACGGTGATGCTGTCCCCGGTATGGACCCCCATGGGATCGAAGTTTTCGATGGAACAGACAATGACCACATTGTCTTTGAGGTCCCGCATGACCTCGAGCTCGAACTCTTTCCATCCAATGACGGATTCTTCCAACATGATCTGATGGGTCAAGCTGGCATCCAGGCCCCAGGCGGCCCACCGTTCCAGATCTTCGGGATTATAGGCCACACCGCCGCCGGTTCCCCCCAAGGTAAAGCTGGGACGGACAATAATCGGATACCCGATCTCCCGGGCGATTTCTCTGGCCTGGTCCATGGTGCGGGCGATACCGCTTTCCGGGACCCGCAACCCGATACGGCCCATGGCGTCTCGAAATAGATCCCGCTCTTCCGCCTTCTTGATGACCTCCACGGAGGCACCGATCATCTCCACATTATAGGTGTCGAGAACCCCCATCCGGGCCACTTCGATGGCGGTATTCAAACCGGTTTGCCCCCCTAGGGTGGGCAGAAAGGCGTCGGGCCTTTCTTTTTCGACGATCATGGCCACGATCTCAGGAGTAATGGGCTCGATGTAGGTATGATCCGCCATTTCCGGATCGGTCATGATCGTTGCCGGATTGCTGTTGGCCAAAACGATCTCGTAGCCTTCTTCCTTGAGGGCTTTGCAGGCTTGGGTACCCGAATAGTCGAACTCGCAGGCCTGGCTGATGACGATCGGTCCCGAGCCGATGATCATGATTTTCGATATGTCGGTTCGCTTCGGCACTATTCCCACTCGATCGTACTGGGGGGTTTGGAACTGATATCGTAAACCACCCGGTTGACGCCTCTCACCTCGTTGATGATGCGATTGGAAATCTTTCCCAACAGGTTGTGGGGCAGCTTGGCCCAATCGGCGGTCATCGCGTCTTTACTGGTCACCGCCCGAATGGCGACGATGTCTTCATAGGTTCGCTGATCCCCCATGATCCCCACACTCTTTAACGGCAGGAGCACGGCGAAGGACTGCCATAGCTTTTTGTACAACCCCGCCGCCCGGATTTCCTCCAGGAGAATGCCGTCGGCCTTGCGCAACACGGAAAGCCTGGCCTCTGTTACCTTCCCGATAATCCGGATCGCCAACCCGGGACCCGGAAAGGGTTGCCTCCAGATCAAGTCCTCGGGAAGACCGAGTTCTTTGCCCAGGCGGCGGACCTCGTCCTTAAACAGGTGCTTCAGCGGTTCGATGAGCGTCAACCGCATCTTTTTGGGAAGCCCGCCCACATTATGGTGAGACTTGATCACCACGCTGGGTCCGCCAAACGTGGATTGAGATTCGATAATGTCGGGATAAAGGGTCCCTTGTCCCAAGAAGGCGATGTCCTCGAGTTTTCCCGCCTCTGCCTCAAACGCCTCTATGAAGGTCCGGCCAATGATCTTGCGCTTTTTCTCCGGATTTTCAACATCCTTTAGTCGGGATAGAAACCGCTTTCGGGCCCGTACGAATCTCAGGTTGAGCTTCAGGTGCTCCTTGAAAACCGACTTGACTTCCTCGGCCTCCCCTTTCCGCAGCAGTCCGTTATCCACAAAGATGCAGATCAGGTTCTTCCCGATGGCTTGGTGAAGCACCATGGCCGTCACCGAGGAGTCCACGCCGCCGCTCAACCCCAGAATGACCCGCCGGTCACCGACCTGGGACCGAATCTCCACAACCGCCTGGGTCATAAACGACTTCATGGTCCAGGTTCGCTTGCATCCACAGACCTCGAACAAGAAGTTTCTGAGCATCTTCTTGCCCCGGACGGTGTGTGACACTTCCGGATGGAACTGCACCCCATAAAACTTGCGCCCTGCGTCTTCTATGGCCGCCATCCGGGTGTTTGAAGTCGAACCGATGGCCCGAAAGCCCGGAGGTGGGTTTTCGATCGCATCGCCGTGACTCATCCAACACCGGGTGGGGCTCCGGATCCCCTTGAAAATTCCCGAATCGTGCTGGATCTGGAGCTCCGCCAATCCGTATTCCCGCTTTTCGGCCCGATGGACCCGCCCCCCCAGGGTATTGGCCATGTAGTGGAGACCGTAACAGATGCCCAGCACCGGAATTCCCAATTCGAATATGGCTTCGTCCGCCTTGGGACTGCCCTTTTCATAGATGCTGGCCGGTCCACCGGACAAGATGAGCCCTTCCGGCGCCAAGGCGCGGATATCGTCGATCTTGACGCTGGGCGGTTCAATCTGACAATAGACCCGATGTTCCCGGATGCGCCGGGCGATAAGTTGATTATACTGCGACCCGAAATCGATAACCAGAATCACTGCTGGACCCTTTCTTTACCACAGGACCGGGCCCGGGGTATCTGCGGCCCCCACCCTTTCAGGCCGATCGTGGCACCCGCTCAGCCAACTTTTCTCCTGTTTATGATCTCGACAAATTCGTCGAACAGATAGTGGGCATCGTGAGGTCCCGGGAAGGCCTCCGGATGGTACTGGACGGAGAAAATCGGCAATTCCCGATGTCTCAGCCCCTCGACGGTATTGTCGTTTAGGTTCATATGGGTGATCTCCACTTGGGCGTCGGTAATGGAATCGACATCCACACAAAACCCGTGATTTTGGGCGGTAATCTCCACTTTTCCCGTGGATAGATTCTTCACCGGGTGGTTGGACCCGTGATGACCGAATTTCAGTTTGTAGGTCCGTCCGCCGAAGGCCAGCCCCAACAACTGATGTCCCAGGCAAATACCGAAAATCGGATACCGGGGGATCAAGGCCCGAATCGTGTCTACCACGTAGGATAGCGGTTCCGGATCTCCGGGTCCGTTGGAGAGCAAAATGCCATCCGGATTCATGGCCTGGATGACTTCCGCCGAGGTGTGGGCGGGCACGACGGTGACCGCAAAATTTCGTTTGGCCATGCTCCGGGCCATGTTGTATTTCATGCCGCAATCAACAATCACCACGGATAATGCCGCATCCGGTTCTCGGGGCCATTCATAGGGGTGTTCGCAGGTCACATACCGGATCAGGTCTCGTCCAACCAGACTGGGAAAAGCCGCCGCCTTTTCCGCCAAGGCCCGGGGATCCGATGCCTCTGTAGAGATAATCCCCCGCATGGCCCCGGCCCGGCGAATGTGCCGGGTAAGCGCCCGGGTGTCCACCCCTTCAATGCCGATCACCCCGTGCCGGTCCAAGTAGTCGGCCAGGGATTCTTGGGAGGCCCAGTTGCTGGGCACCGGTTCATATTCTCGAACCACAAACCCTTCCGCCTGAACCCGAGACGATTCGACATCCGTTTCGTTGACCCCATAGTTTCCGATCAGGGGGTAGGTCATGGTCACGATTTGACCCTTGTAAGAGGGGTCGGTGAGGATTTCTTGATACCCCGTCATGCTGGTGTTAAACACCACCTCCCCCAATGTCTCGCCCCGTCCGGCGAAAACCCGGCCGGGAAAATACGTCCCGTCTTCCAGTACCAGCAGGCCGTTCATGCGCTCGTTTCCTGACGCCCCTTGTCTCATCGGCGCTCAGCGTTTCGGCTTGGACTTTTAAGTTAACAAGCCGGTTTTATTTAATATCTCGGCGGTGGGCGGGCCTCGATGGGCCCCCTGCCCGGGCAAGGCACCGAGATTGCATACAAAGCCAACCGTCCACCCGCCCGGCGGGGGCTTTCCCGCCCAAGCGGTTACTAGTTTACAACTGGGTCTTTGTATCATTGACACGTAATCTTTCAACGAAAAACTTGAGATCCACGGAAGATTCCCGCGTCGCCCCCGGCAACCGGGAAGTTGGGCGGTAAACGCCCAAAAGTATACTTTGTTCAAAAGGGCGTCGATCTCGGTCTGGGGGTTGCGTGCAGAGAAAGGATACGTCTCCATGCTGAAAGAACATGAATATGTCAGACAAACCCTTGAACGATATACGAAAAGCCGGCTGGAAGATTTCTGCGACCACATCCTGTTGACCAATTTTTTGGAGTACGTCGACGGGTTCCGGGCCCGAGCCGACGGGAGATGTTCGAAGGGCAAATTCCGTGTGGTCCACGCCAAACAGATGAATTGCACCTTGATCGACTTCGGCATCGGCTCGCCCCAGGCCGCCTTGTTGATTCACTGCCTGGCCTATCTGGACAACCTCAAGTCCGTGATCATGCTGGGTATGTGTGGGGGAATCGACGACACCTTGCAGGTGGGGGATTTTGTCGTGCCCGGTGCCGCCATACGCGGAGAAGGAACGAGTCGCCATTACCTGCCCCGGGAATACCCGGCCGTGCCCGCCTCCTCCATCAATCTCTATTGTATCGGGGCGGTCAAGAAGACCGGCTTGACGCCTCGATGCGGGATCGTATACACAACAGACAGGAGATTGTGGGAGTTCGACGAAGAATTTGTTTGTTATTTGCGACAACACCGGACGCTGGCCATCGAAATGGAATTGGCCACGCTCTTTTCTGTGGCCTATCGGTTTGAGGTCCCCATCGGCGCCATCATGCTGGTCTCCGACATGCCCATCCAGAAAAAGGGCATCAAGGGGACCAAGCTACACGACGAAGTGTATGCCAAGTATATAGGCACTCATCTCGATATGGGCATCGACGCCGTGCAGGCCCTTCAGGCCAACTGGACCGACGTAGAGAGAACCCTGTCCAGCGAATGGTAGATCCGCTTTCCATACATGAGGAATGCAACCCGTGTATAGACCCCTTCCCCCACAGCCCAACCATCGGTCCCTGATCGCACGGGCGTCGCTGTGCGCCGTCGCCGTCCTACTTTTACTCACCACCCGGCTGTGGGCGGCACGACAGGCTGCCGCCATTCCCTTGGAGGAAATCTCCTGGGGCCTGGTAATCACCGGGCTCCTCGGGGGATTGGGGCTTTTCCTTTACGGCATGGAAAAGATGAGCGAGGGAATGAAACTCGCCGCGGGCAATAAGTTTCGGTCCATCCTTAAGGCACTCACCGCCAATCGGGTCGTCGCCCTCCTTTTTGGTGCCCTGGTCACCATGTCGGCATCCTCATCGTCCTGGCCCAACAAGGCCTAGTCTCTCTGGAAGCAGGCATCCCCATGATATTCGGCGCCAATGTGGGCACTTGCATCACCGCCCTGGTGGCCGCGACGGGCATGTCTCGACAGGCCAAGCGGGTCGCGGTGCTCCATATCTCGTTTAAGGTCTTGGGGGTGATTCTGTTTATTTTGAGGAGAAACTCGATTTTTTGGAGGAAAAGATTTCGGAGTATCTGCTCAAGATCGCCCGCGGGGAACTCTCCGCCGGGCAGACCGCCGAAGTGTACGAAATGATGTCCATCGTAAAAGACATTGAAAACATCGGGGATATTATACATCGGAACATGTTGCCCCTTATCGAAAAGAAAAGGGCCCTGGAGATGGACTTTTCGGAAGACGGCAAAGAAGAATTGCTTATCTATCATGAGAAGGTGTGTAGTCACCTGCGACTGTTGACCGAAGCCTTCTCGGAAACCAACCCCGACAAGGCCTGTCGGATCATGGAACAGGAAGCGGAGTATCTTGACCTGGAGCGTCGCTACAGGTTAAAACATTTGCAACGACTCCAGTATGAAACCAGAGAGTCCCTGGCCACGCACGAAGTCCACATGGAATTAATGGATATCATGAAACGGATTATAACCCACACGTCCGACATCGCCCGGGTCTTTGTGGCCAGGTGTAATGAAAACCGTCAGTGAACCGAGAAAGACAGCGAAAGGAGACCGTCCCGGATGACACCCGACTCGCCTGAGCCGCTGGTCCTGGCTGGAGACGTGGGGGGGACCAAGACGGTTTTGGGACTCTTCTCCACCGACGCCGCCCGCCCCCGGTTAAAAGCCCAGGAAACCTTTGTCAGCCGGGAGGCCCGATCCCTCCAACAGGTCATCGAGGCGTTTCTTCGGCGTCACCCGGCAGACATCTCCTCCGCCTGCTTCGGCGTGGCCGGCCCGGTGACCCGCGGCGTGTGCAAGGCCACCAACCTGCCGTGGCGGATTTCCGAGACTCGGATTCGAAACCGGTTCGGTTTCTCCCCTGTTCGTCTGATAAACGACCTCACTGCCACGGCGGTGGCCATTCCCTTGTTACGACCCAAAGAGCTGCATACGCTGAACCGCAGACGCCCGGGCAGTAAACGGGTGGGGCTGGTCGCCCCGGGGACCGGGTTGGGCGTGGCCTTGGTCGTAGGAACGGAAACGGACCGGATTTGCGTCCCCTCGGAGGGAGGACACGTAGATTTTGCCCCCGGGAACACGCGACAGCAGGGCCTGTGGAAATACCTCCATGACCGGTATGGCCATGTGAGTGTGGAACGGGTGATTTCCGGGCCCGGGTTGGTCAACATCTACTCGTGGCTCAAGGAGACCGGGGATTACGAGGAACCGGGATGGTTGGCCGAAAGGCTCACCCGAGCGGACCCGGCCAAGGTGATCTCCGAGGCGGCGCTGAACACTGACACACCGCTGGCAAAGGAGACCCTGCGCATTTTTGTGTCCGTCCTGGGCTCGGTTTGCGGAAATCTGGCCTTGCTGGGCTTGACCACCGGAGGCATCTATCTAGGTGGGGGCATTTGCCCGCAGATCCTGCCGGAGCTTAAAAAAGGGGGCTTTCTGCAGGCGTTTTCGGACAAGGGACGTTTCAAGGACCTGGCGGAAAAGATCCCCGTCAAACTCATACTGAATCCCCGAACCGCGCTCCTGGGCGCCGCCCGTCACGGCATCGAGGTCGGCCAAATTGCCCCGCCCGAAGGGCAGGGCATTGCCGCCGGCGCCCCATAAGGGCAAAACACCGGATCCCAACCTTAACCGTCTTTTCGTATCTTCATCGCCCGGGCATGGGCGGACAAGCCTTCGATATCGGCCATTCGGACAATATCGGGGTAATCTTTATCGAAAGCCTCTCGGCTGTAATACAAAACACTCGTCTTTTTAATGAAGTCATCCACCGAGAGGGCGGATGCAAACCGTGCGGTGCCGGCCGTAGGCAGTACGTGGTTGGGTCCGGCGATGTAGTCACCCACGGGTTCGGGGGTATGGGGGCCGAGAAAGACCGCCCCGGCATTTTGGACGGCACCCAAGTACCGGACCGGCTCCGCTACATGGAGTTCCAGGTGTTCGGGCGCCATGCGGTTGGCCAGTTCAAAAGCCCCCTTTAGGTGGGGAACCACCATGAGGGCCCCGTAGGCACGGAGCGATTTTTCCGCAACCTCCCGGCGCGTCAAGGACGGCAACTGGCCTTTCACCGCTGCGGAAACCGACTGTGCAAGCGTTTTTGAAGGGGTGACAAGTATGGCCGATGCATAGGCATCGTGTTCCGCCTGGGACAATAAATCGGCGGCAATGTAGTCCGGGTCCCCGGTCTCGTCGGCGATGACCAGAATCTCGCTGGGCCCCGCCAACATGTCGATACCCACCGTCCCCGAGACGAGTTTCTTGGCCAGGGTGACATAGATGTTTCCCGGCCCCACGATGACGTCTACTTTCTTTACCCGCTCCGTACCGTAAGCGAGGGCGGCGATGCCCCAGGCACTTCCCGCTTTGTAAACGGTCCGGATACCCAACCGGTACGCAGTTGCCAGAAGATAGGGGTTGACTTTACCCTCCCGGGTAGGCGGCGTGGTGATGCAGATATCTTTCACCCCGGCGATCTTGGCGGGGATACAGCCCATGAGTACGGACGAAATCAGGGGGGTCTGTCCGGCACTGCCGCCGGGCACGTACACCCCGGCCGCCGCCACCGGTCGAATCAACTGGCCGAGCATGGTGCCGTCCGGCTCCGTGGTAAACCAGGAATTGCGCACTTGTCGCCGGTGAAAGGACTCGATCTGGCGGATCGCTTTACGAAGGGTTCGCAGATAGGCCGGGTCGACCTGATCCCGCGCTTCTTCGAGTTCCGCTTTCGATACTTGGAGGGCGTCGGGTGCCAGGTCCGGGGCATCGAAGCGGTTGACATAGCTCATCAAGGCCGCATCACCGTCTTTTCGAATCCGGGACAGGATCTTCTTGACCGCATTGACGTCCGTTGACTTGAAGTCTCTATTTCGATTGACGATGCTTGCCAGTCGCTTCTCGGCGCCGGCGGAGGGGACGGTATAGATCTTCATCGCTGTGTATCCTTTACCTTCCGGGATGGATCATGGTACATAAGCAAGCTGTTTGTCTGATGGCATCTTATGTGAGAAAGCCGAATCTTGTCAAGCGGCTGGGTCATTGCGTGGGCCATTACGGAATGGGGACGTGGAAACGCTGGCGATGAAGATCTTACTCATTTACCCCTACCCCTTGTTTGACCGGAGCAAATCCCACGAGGAAGACATCACCGCCCCCCCCATCGGCCTCTACTCCATTGCCGCCGTACTGAAGGCACACCGGTTCGATGTCGAGGTCCTCAACTGGTCCAATATCCACAAAACCCCCCAACACGTGGCCGAGACCTTTCGCACGGAGCGGCCGGACCTGGTGGCCTTCTCGATTCTCAATGCCAACCGGTGGGGCGGTATCGAGTTGGGACAGATCGCCAAGCAAATCGATCCCCGGGTGACGGTGGTCTTCGGCGGGGTGGGCGCCTCCTTTCTGTGGGAGCATTTGCTGACCCATTTTCCGGTGGTCGACGTCGTGGTGATCGGAGAAGGGGAATACACCTTTCTCAATCTCGTAAACGCTTTGACAGCCGGGGATCCGGGTTCCCTCGAGCAAATCCCGGGCATCGCTTTTCGAGAGGGGGGAAAAATTCGAAAGACGGCCCCGGCCCCGTTTATTCAAGACCTGGACGCCCTTCCCATCCCGGCCCGCTATTTCACTTATCATCACGTGGTCTCTTCACGAGGCTGCCCCGGTCGGTGTACCTTCTGCGGTAGTCCCACGTTCTGGGCACGACAGGTACGCTTTCGGTCACCGGACAATTTCGTCGAAGAATTGGAATTGTTGTACCAGAAGGGTATCCGCTTCTTCTGTTTCTCCGATGATACCTTCACCCTCAACAAACAGCGGGCCGTCGCCATTTGTAAACGGATCCTCGCCCGCGGCTTGGCCATTACCTGGTTTGCCATTTCCAGAGCCGATTGTGTTAACGAGTCCGTCTTGTATTGGATGCGCAAGGCGGGCTGTATTCAACTCAGCTACGGCGTCGAAAGCGGCTCCTCACAGATGAGGGCGGTTCTGGGTAAGCCCTTGAAGACGGACCACATCAAGACGGCCTTTTCGCTGACGCACCGGTTCGGCATCCTGGCCCGGGCCTATTTCATCTACGGCGCACCGGGAGAGACATGGGAAACGATTCAAGAAACGGTTGACTTGCTCAAGGAAATCAAACCGCTTGTGGTCATCTCCTACATCCTGGAGATCTATCCGGGCACTCAACTGTATGCCGACTTTCTGGCTCGCACCAACCAAACGGATGACATTTGGCTTGAGCGCATCGAAGGCATTTGTCACTTCGAGGTGGATCCGTCCTTGACCCAAGACGATATCCTGGCATTCGGCAGGGCCATCCGGGAAGCCCTGTACGCAAACCTGTACGCATTTTCCGACGCCCTGGCGCTGGTGGATGACCCGGCTTTTTACGAGATGCATGCGGATTTTTATTCCCGGTTGGCCATGACTTTCAGCCACGGGGACTATGCAAAGATCGAGCGGATAACAGGGAGACGGGAGATCGCGGAAAGCCTGTTTAAACGGGCCTTGTCCTACGCACCGACGGAACGCGCCTTTCTGGGAATGGCCTTGCTCAAACAACGGGACGGGAATGCGCCGGAAGCGGTCCGCCTGCTGGAACAGGGCTTGAGCCATTTTCCGGAAAGCGAGGGGTTGAATATTTGCATGGGAACCCATTTCATGAACCAGGGAAGATTTAGAGAAGCATTGCGGGTTCTGCATCGATTCGAGCAATCCCCCCAGGCGCTTCACCACATGGCCCTTTGCTATCAAGCCCTGGGAGACTCAAAACAGGAAGCCGCCTTCCGGGATAGGGCCCGGTCGTTGGAAAATCGATCGTCAGCGCACCCACCGCCTCAAACCTCCGGCAAACTCGGCAAGCGGTGGATTTAGGGCCATGGAAAGGCTTGACAAAAGCAAAAAGCTATGGTTAATTTTCAAGCTTATAGGAATTTAGTGCCATGGTGGCCCTACGAACCGCAGGGATGTTCTTTTCCGGCAGCCGGCACACCGAAGGTCGCACACAGACGGCGGCGCCGATGAATGCACCCGCAGTGAAGCCTTTTTGGGGTTCTTGCGTTTAGAATTAGGTAAGGGGATTCAAGAAGATGAAACGGACATATCAGCCAAGCAGGATTAAGCGGGCCAGAACGCATGGTTTTCGTAAGCGGATGTCTACCAAGGAAGGAAGAAGGATTATTCGTCGGCGCCGGGCGAAGGGAAGAAAACGGTTGTCCGTGTAGAAAGGCATGTAAGACTTGAGCCGCTTTTCCTTTTCGAAGGAGGACAGACTTCTTAACCGGTCTCATTTTCTCGGATTGGCCAAGGACGGTAGGCGGGTTCACGCCAAGCACTTTTTGATCACCTATTGTGGGAACCACACCGACAGATCCCGGTTGGGCGTCACGGTAAGCAAGAAGGTCGGAAAAGCGGTCAAAAGAAATCGTATCAAACGTCTGGTCCGTGAGTACTTCCGCTTACACAGGGACGAACTGCCCGGCACCGTGGACCTGAACGTTATCGCCAAAAAAGGGGCGGCGGAATTGCCGTCGCGGCAAGTGAATCAATCGCTGGAAGGTTTGTTTCGTAAGCTCTCACTGGATTTTTCGGAATGAAGACGTTGTTGTTGATATTTATCAGAACCTATCAATATATCTTTTCTCCAATCTTCACCCCGACCTGTCGCTTTTATCCCACATGTTCCCAGTACGCCGGGGAGGCCATCACCCGTCACGGCGCACTGAAGGGCACTTACATGGCGGCCAGGAGACTTTTGCGATGTCATCCTTTCTGTCCCGGCGGTTTTGATCCGGTTCCGTAGGGCTCATGCAAAAATGGATTGCCTTGTGGACTTTTCCCGGTGATCTGTCCGTTCTGGTCGTCCGTAACGGCCGGGTGTTTAATGTTTCTGAAAGAACGAGACAGACGGATCGGTATGTCCGCCGTGTTTAAGCGGCCCCGTCACGGTCGCCGGGTCCGGAGCCATTCGGTGCGCGGGCGAGTGCGGCCTGACAAGGCAAAGCGAATTGACCGTCCATGGTGGATCACTGTGGGTAAATACGACTGAGGTCAGAAATTCAGGGAGAATCGGGTTCATGTCCATGGAACTTAGGATGTTGTTGGCGATTGTATTGTCTTTTGTCGTGTTTTTTGTGTTTCAGTCCATTTTCGGCACACCGCAGCCAAAGCAAGCCCGGAAGCCGGTAACGCCCCAAGAGACCGACAGCCCGACGTCACCGAAAACGGAAAGCCGGGTTCAACCCTTGTCGGAATCGCCGGCCCTGAAACAAGAGCCCGCGACGGAGTCCTTGGGCACCGATCGCACCATTACCGTGGATACGGCCCTCTACATCGCTGAGCTTTCTGAACAAAGCGGGTGTTTTACCAGTTTCAAGCTGAAGAAATATAAAGAGGTGTTAGGGGCGGATGCCGCGCCCAAGGAACTGGTCAATTTGCCCACCCAGGCGGGGTGTACCCCGGTGGTCCACTTGCTCCGACAAGGAGAAGCACCGGTAGGACGCGTCGAGGGATTTCAAAGCCCGTTTTCTGAGACCCGTCTGGATGTCTCGGCAACAGGAAAAACATTGACCTTTCGTCGGACGGCCCCTGACGGTGTCGCCATCACGAAAACCTATCGGTTTGACCCGAAGAGCTATGAGATTGCCCTTCAGGTGGAGGTGGCCAATCACACATCCGCCTACATAGAGGACAAGCTGGCGGTATCACTAAAAAACCTGAGAGATAAGTCGGACAATTCCCGGTATGTTTTCGCCGGACCGGCGGCGTTGATCAACGGCGAACTCGAGGAGATCGACGTGGACGACATCAAAGACGAACCGCAACACGCCGGCACGATCCATTGGGTAGCCAACGAGGATCCTTATTTTGTCTCCGCGGTGGTACCGGAAAAGACGGGGGAATCGACCTTGCAACTGAGCCTTTCCGACGGCGATGTCCTCACCACCAGCTACCTGGATCCCTCCGGTCCATTGCCTCCCCGTACGGCGCGAACATTAAATTACACGCTCTATTTCGGACCGAAAAACGTGGATACGCTCAGTCAAGTCGGGCCCGCCCTGGCGCGAATCGTCGACTTCGGTTTTTTCGACATCATCGCCAAGCCGCTGCTTCACGCCATGAAGTTCATTTACCGGTACATTCCCAATTATGGAGTGGCCATCATCATCATCACCTTTATCGTCAAGCTGATATTCTGGCCGCTGAGCAATCGCAGTTACAAATCGATGAGCCAAATGAAGCGGCTGCAGCCCAAGATGGCCGAAATACGGGCCAAGTATAAAGACGACAAGCGGATGATGAATCAGGAACTCATGAACCTGTATAAGATCTACAAAGTGAACCCCCTGGGCGGGTGTTTACCCATGGTTTTGCAAATACCGGTCTTCTTCGCCTTTTACAAAATGCTCTACCAGGCCATCGAACTTAGACACGCCCCCTTCTTTTGGTGGATCAATGACCTGTCGGCGCCGGACCGGTTGTTGCGCTTCGACGTGCACATCCCCCTGATGGCGCCGCCTTACGGAATACCGGTACTGACCGTCATCATGGGGGCGTCCATGTTTCTGCAACAAAAGATGTCCCCGCCCCCGGGAGACCCCACGCAGGCCAAGATGATGATGTTTATGCCCATTTTCTTCACCTTTATCTTCATTAATTTCCCCTCGGGTCTCGTTTTGTATTGGCTGGTAAACAATGTTCTCTCAATGGCTCAGCAATACTACATTACGAAAAAAACCGCGTAGGAACGGAGGCACTCATGGCGCCTGAATATGAATTTGAGGGAAAAACCAAGGAAGAAGCCCTGGCAAACGCTTGCAAAGAACTCGGTCTGACCGAGGAAGAAATGGAAACCGAAGTGCTGTCCTACGGTTCGAGCGGGATATTCGGCCTGGTAGGCGTAAAAAGGGCCAAGATTCGAGTGGCCGTTCCGGAATCGGTCGCCCCGGCAACGGCACCGGCAGCCCCCGCGGAACCAGAAACGGAGACCGAGACGGTGCCGGCCTCGACGGACATCGTACAAACCGCCAAAGAGGCGGTTGACGAAATTGTTTCTCACATAGCAGACGACACCTCGGTTACCGCCACCGCCACGGCCGACGAGATCACCCTGGAAGTACACGGCGGAAACGCCGCGTTATTGATCGGCAAGCATGGTAAGACACTCGACGCCCTCCAGTACCTGGTTCAACGTATCGTCCAAAAACAAGGCGGCACCAGAATCCGCGTCACCGTGGATGTAGAAGGGTATCGAAGCAGACGGAAGGACTCCTTAAGCCGACTCGCCTTGCGCTTGAGCGAAAAAGTGAAACAGACCGGTAAGCCGGCCACCATTAAGCCGATGAACGCATATGACCGGCGTATCGTCCATTTGGCACTCAAGAAAGAAAACAAAGTCCGCACCCAAAGTAAGGGAACGGGGACTTTCAGAAAAGTGGTCATCTACCTGCAAAAGAAAAGTTGAGCCGCCAAAGACGGTTGGCTCGCCCCTCCAAATGAGATTTTTCGAGGGTTTTTTCCATCGTGAATTCCCCTGTTGACACCATAGCGGCGATTGCCACACCTCTCGGGGCCGGCGGTATCGGGGTCGTCAAGATGTCCGGGCCGGCATGTGAGTCCGCCTTGCGCGGATTGCTGCCCGCCGAAAGGCAACCCGATACGTTGACGTCCCACCTGCTCTATCACGGATTCATCATCGACCCTCACTCCGGTGCCGCTGTGGATGAAGTGCTTTACACACTCATGCGCGCACCCCGGTCCTACACCCGGGAAGACGTGGTGGAAATTCAAGCCCACGGCAGTCGATGCGGTTTAAACAAAATCTTGGAACTGCTGTGTGCCCGCAGCGACGTTCGGCTGGCCGACCCCGGGGAATTCACCAAACGGGCATTCTTGAAAGGCCGGATTGACCTGACCCAGGCGGAAGCGGTAGCGGAACTGATCTCCGCCCAGACCCCGCCGGGTCACGAGCTGGCCGCCCGGCAGTTGCAGGGAGAGCTGCGCCGTCAAGTGGAAGCCGTGTACCGTCAGGCGGAACAACTTCTGGTAAATATCGAGGTGGGGGTCGATTTCCCGGAGGACGTGGAAGATATCTACCGGCCGGAAATTGTGTCGGACCAGTTGGCATCGGCGGTAATTGAGCCGATGGAACGCTTGCTGGCGTCCTACGAGGAAGGCCACGTCTATCGGGACGGCGTGTCCACCGTTATCATCGGCAAGCCCAATGTGGGCAAATCGAGCCTGATGAACTGTCTCCTGCAAAAGGAACGGGCCATCGTGACCACGTTTCCCGGAACGACGCGGGACTTTATCGAAGAAACGGTGAATATGGGCGGGGTACCCTTTCGATTGATCGACACCGCGGGGCTGCGGCGAACCGACGATGATTTGGAGGCGGTTGGAATCCGGCTTACCCGGCGTGAGTTGCAGGCGGCGGACGTGGTATTATTCGTGATCGACGGCAGCCAACCCCTAACGGCGGAAGACCGAGACATCTACGCCGACATTCGGGATCGAGAGGTTATCCTGGTCATCAACAAGAGTGATCTTCCCGGCCACACTCCGACCGAAGAACTCACGAATCGGTTCCCCGCCCGGGCAGCGGTATCCACGTCCGCTTTATTGTGCAAAGGCATGGAACGCTTGAAACATGATGTCTGGTCCGTAGTGACAGGTCGGTCCGGACCGGCGGAATTACCCGGCGTGGTGCCGAATCTCAGGCAAAAACAGCTGCTTCAGCGGGCCCTCACGGCCGCCGGACTCTCTCAGGACGCCCTGAAAGCCGACGCCGCCCCCGAACTGGTGGCCGTCGACCTTCGCGAGACCCTCAACTGTCTCGGGGAAGTCATCGGAACGCAGACCTCGGACCGGATCTTGGATCGGATTTTTGAACAATTCTGCATAGGAAAGTAGGTTGTGTTGAAAACCACCATGCAGTGTAAACATTGCCGGGGCACGCTCTACCTTCGGCCGGAGTGACGGTCCGTCACTTTTGTCTGCAAGGATTGCAACCAACGGCACGAATTGAAAGACCTGGTGAATGAGCTTGACGAAACCTCCCTGGAACGTATCGCCGGACTGCGATGTGATCGCATTTGACGAAAGGAAAAGGATTTTCTCAAAAATGTAACCTTTGTTGGAACAAAAGCGCACTTTTTTTTCCGTTTTGCCGGCTGCCGTCCTTACCCCTTCTCGCCCTAGTGGGCACATAAGCCGCAGATATTAAAGCAAATAAGCGCCGACCAGGATCTTGGCACCCAGGTTGCTATACAGAAAGGCGTGGGGGAGGAACATAGGCACACCGGCGCCCCGCAGGGACGAAACACCTGACGTGAGGCATGGGGCTTTTCACCGGTTTCCGTCTTCGGATAATAGGAACGGAAAATTAACGGCTGCCATCGGGGCCTTGAACGCAAGGCCTGAAGCACCGAGAAAAGGGGCTTAGGATATTATGAACCAGGTAATCGAACTAACCGACGATACGGCAATCATCCACACCGCCCAACCGAAAGGGTTGGGGACACAGGTGGAACTCAAGGTCAAGTTACCAGATGGTGTCGTGGCCAACCATCTGGTCATCCCCGGTACCGTAACCCGCTGTGATCTTATTGACAATAACGGAGAGGGCCAATATCTCCTGGAGCTGAAGATAAAGGAAATGTCGTCGGTTGATCAGAAGATCTTGGCCGCGTACCGGGAGTTCTTGGAGCGTAAGAAGGTTCTGGCGAAGGTTAAGGTCGATTTGGGCGAAATTCAGGCGGCGTTCGAGACTTTCGGTAGCAATCTCAGAGAGTTGAGAAAAAACGCCGAGGATTTGAGAGAAAACTTGCGGGGGACGTTGGAGTTGATGAAAATCAAGGCCGAGGGAAGAACCACCGTCCATTAGGCCCCCGGCCACTCTATTACCTTTCCTCGTTTCCGCCCGCCGGCTCCTTTTGGATCCGGGCCAACTGAATGGCCCGGTCAGTGAGGCCAAACACTTCCTCGAGAATCCGGGTAACCCGAAGTTGGGGGGTTCGGGATCCGTCAATCACCATCTCCAATACCCCGGGGGAAGGAGACGACATCCGGTTAACCAAACGCTTCAGGTCTGCCGTGGAAACCCGCCCCTTCCGATTTACCTTTTGAACCGGCCAGGTCTCGGTTTGATCAAACGCCTGCAGTCTCTCCGCCGGAAACCCTTCGTCTCGAAGGGTGATTACGTACTTGTGAAGAGAAACAGCGCCCCGGGCACGGGCGGCCCGGTCGCTCAAAGGCCGTATACGCAATCCCGACGGGAGGCACTCATTGAGTCGCCCCGTCAGTTCGTCGCCGTCCAGGTCTGCGAGCGTCTCAACGGACAAACACTCCTCCCGGCTCTCGATACCCACCGGCAAGGCGGTGTCAAAAGAGATCTTTGGAGACGGATGAAATCCCTGGGAATACTGCACGGGAATGCGGGCGCGGCGGAATGCCCGTTCGATGATCCGAACCAGCTCGAGATGACCGAAGAACCGGGCCGGACCGGTCTTAGAGTAAAGAAGGACCCGCTTCCGGAAGACAGGCGAGGTAGGAGGGCGGGACCCTACCTCAACCGGCGTCGTTTCCGTTTGACGGTAAATGACCGGCATTACCTCCTTGAAATCACACACCCCGCACCCGTGGCACGTACCTGAGCGGCAATCCGATGTGGGGGTCAACGCCAGAGATTTTTCCCATTCGTCCCACAGAAAGGCCTTCGACACACCGGCGTCAATGTGATCCCAGGGCAAGGGGGCCGTGGCCTCCCGGCTCCGCAAATAGGCCTGCGGATCGATGCCGGTGGCAGCCATGGCGTCCTGCCAGGCGGACAGGTTGAAATGATCACTCCAGCCGTCGAACCGGCAGTTGTTCCGATAGGCGCGGATCAATAACGGGGTCAACTTACGATCCCCTCTCGCCCACACCCCTTCCAGCAGGCTCATCTCCGGGTTCTGCCACTTGAAGCGGATACCCCGTTTCCGCAGGGCGGCTTTGAGGTGGGCGATTTTCTCCCGGCTTTCTTGCAGCGAGACCTGGGAACACCACTGGAATGGGGTGTGTGGCTTGGGGACGAAGGTGGAAACACTGACCGTAATTCCTTTCCATCCCTTTTTCGGCGGGCGCATGCGGGCGAGTCGGGCGGCCAGATCGATAATGGCGTCGATGTCCTCGGCGGTCTCGGTGGGCAAACCAATCATAAAATAGAGCTTGATTCCCTGCCAGCCCAACGCCATGGCGTGGTCAACGGCAGTGAACAGGGATGCTTCATCCACGTCTTTGTTGATGACATCCCGTAGGCGCTGGCTGCCTGCCTCCGGGGCAAGAGTAAAGCCGGTTTTTCGAACCCGTTTGATTTGACGCATCAAGGGCGCATTCAAGCCACCCACGCGCAGGGACGGCAGCGACAGAGCGATCCGTTCCGGTTCACAGCGGTCCATGAGGCGATGAATGAGCCAGGGAAGGCTGGCATAGTCCCCGGTACTCAAAGACAGAAGGGACAGGTCTTCGTAACCCGATCCCGCCAAGGCCCGGTCGGTCGAAGCGAGCAATCCTTCCGGGTGCCGTTCCCGCACGGGACGATAGATCATGCCGGCCTGGCAAAACCGACACCCCCGTGTACACCCGCGGCAGACCTCGATGCTCAGGCGGTCGTGAACGGGGTTACCGAAAGGAACGATCGGCCGGTACGGCGGGGGCACGGTGTCGATGTCCGATAGCAAAGCCTTTTTTACACCGGTATATCCCGCCTTCCGAGGGACCACCCCTTGATTGCCTGCGGCGTCCCATCGGGGGCGAAAAAAGGAGGGAATGTAGACCCCTGGAAGGCGCGCCCATTGGTCGAACAACGCCCCACGGTCACCGTCCCGTTCTCGCCAGGCCAACCAGACATCGGCCAGCCGCAAAACGAGATTCTCGCCGTCTCCCACCACCATGGCGTCAAAAATATCGGCCATCGGTTCCGGATTGAAGGTACAGGGGCCGCCGGCGATCACAAGGGGGTGGGATTCGTCCCGGTCCTTATTCAAAAATGGGATACCGGACAGTTCCAGCATGGCTAGAATATTGGTATAACTGAGTTCGTACAGGAGGCTGAATCCGACGATGGAAAACGCCCCGACCGGTGTTCCCGTTTCCAGGGACCGCAACGGATCACCCCGCTCCCGCAGCAGGGACGCCATGTCCAGCGCCGGGGCAAAGACCCGCTCCGCGCCGATATCCGGTCGTTCATTCAGGATTTGATAGAGAATCTGGAGGCCCTGATATGACATGCCGATTTCATACAGGTCGGGAAAGGCCAGAAGCATCCGGAGGGCAACGGAACCGGGGTCTTTCCGGCGGGCATTGATCTCACACCCCAGGTACTGGCTGGGCTGACGGACCAAGGGCAAGGTGATGTCATGGTGGTCGTATGTCATAGGTTCTCTATCTTAAAACCCCTGTCGGGACGGCAGGTTCCAGGAAAATGTTCCACGTGGAACATTTTCCGTGTCGTCCATTTTGTTTCGAAATGTTCCACGTGGAACATTTCGAAACCCTTTCTCCCCGTCTTACCATCAATCCTTCCGGTACACGATTAGGCACCGCTCTATCCCCGAAACGGGGAGCCGATAGCGATGACGTATGACCTCGAAACCCGCCTTTCCCGCCTGTTCGTCCCCCCGCGTTTCTTCTCCACTCCCCATCAGTACTAACCATCCCCCGGCCTTCACCAGGGGAGCACACCATGGCACCACCTGTTCCGGGTTTCCCACCGCCTTGACAACGACACCGTTCCACTCTCGCCACGCTTCTTCCCGTCCCTCCACGAGGGCCTCCGCCCGGCCCTGCCTTACCACCATGTCCTTTAACCCCAGGGCCCTCACCAGATGTTTCAAGAACGTGATCTTTTTCCGAACCCCGTCGATGAGACAAACCTTCAGGTCCGGCCGCAACACCTTTAAGGGCACCCCAGGAAAGCCACCGCCGGAACCGACGTCCAATATCCGCCATCCCTGAGGCAGCATACCGGCAAGGGGTATGGTGTCCAGGAATTGTCTCTCCGCCAACACACCCGACCGCTTAACCGCCGTCAGGTTCACCGCCGAATTCCAAGCCCACAACTCCCGGCCGTGCCGGACGAATTGCTCCACCTGAGCGGCCGTCAACGGATGCCCCATCGTTCGCGCACCCTCTTCCACTATCCGCGAAAATTCATCCCACACGCGTTTCTCTTTCAATCCCGCCTCAACTCCACCAGCAGCGCCCCCCATCCGCCCGCCTCGGGCGGTGCCGGTGACACCGACACAACCAACGGATTCTTTTCTAACACCGCTTCCACCCGCCGTCTCAATATGCCTCGCCCCTTTCCGTGGATCACTCGCACCGAAAAGATTTCCTCTTCCACACACGCAGCCAGATAGGCCTCCAGAAGATCCGGGATCTCCTTGGGCAAAAATGTGTGCAGATCCAACACATCCTCAATGGGAACTCTAACGACCATCACATCCCTCCCGCTTTGCCTATCCCGTATTTCTTCATCTTTTTGTACAAGGTATCCCTCGAAATCCCCAACAGGCGCGACGCCCGGGCCTTATTCCCCCCCGTCTCTCTCAAGGCCTCCCGAATATGGCCCGCCTCCACCTCCGCAATGGGACGAACCCCCGGGGCCGCCCGCGTCGTCGGTGCTTGCCCCAACTCTTCCGTCACCGCCTTTAAATCCTTCGACGTAATCCTTTCCCCCTTCACCAGCGCCGACACCGCTAAGAGTAGATTCCTCAACTCCCGAATGTTCCCCGGCCAGTCGTATGCCTCCAGGATCTCCCGCGCACTCTTCGAAATCCCTGGAACCCGCCACCCATATGTCTGGGAAAATTGCTCCAGGAAGTGATCCATAAGCACCGGAATCTCTTCCTTTCTTTCCCGCAACGGGGGCAACTCCAACCGGATACAGGCCAAGCGCTCATAGAAGTCCTTTCGGAATACCGATCGCCGGATCATACCTTTTAAGTCTTGGTTGGTCGCCGCAATCAGCCGAACATCAACCCGGCGCGTCTTCGTGTCCCCGAGCCGCGTAATTTCCTGGTCTTCGATGAACCTTAGCAACTTGGGCTGTGATTCCAAAGACATATCCCCCACCTCATCCAGAAAACAGGTACCCCCTTCCGCCATTTCCAGTTTTCCCGCTTTGTCGACGGCATTGTTGAACGCCCCTTTCACGCACCCAAAGAGTTCACTTTCAAAAAGCCCTCCCGGAATGGATGAACAATTGATGGCCACCATCCGACCCGTCCGGCCCGAATATGCATGTAACGTCCGTGCAACGTGTTCCTTTCCGGTACCCGCCTCCCCCAGTATCAATATGGGCACGGCAATTCGAGCCACCGTTTCCACGTCCCGATACAATCCGGTCATCTTCTCGCTCACCACGACCACACCGTCTTCGCGCAATCGGGCCTTCAACCGGGATGACGCGTCATCTTCCACACCCGACGGAGCCAGGGTATCCACACCTTCCTCCCATCCCCCGTCAGTCCGTGAGCCCCCTTTTTGCCGGCGGTGGGAAACGTCTGCCACCGCACCCTCGTCTACAAAGGTAATCTCATAATCGACAATTTCAAACTTCGTTCCGTGTACCAGGAGACACGAATCGATCCGCCTCCCCTCGACCCACGTACCGTTTTTACTCCGGTCGCGCAGGACATAGCCCTCCCTTTCCTTGCAAATATCCGCATGCCGCCGCGAGACCAACAAGTCATCCCGGTCACTCAACACGACATCATTGGTTTCCGCTCGACCCACGGTTATCCGATCGGTAAAGCGAAACACCCGGTAGTCCTTAACCTCCTTACCCACCACCAGATAGGCCATCTCCGCCACCCCTATGATTCATCCAACTTCCACCACACCGAGCACTCGCATTCCTTTTCATTTCAACACTTTGCAACAGCCATTCCCGGCAGCCCACAATTCTTCTTGACTAACCCCCTGATTTGCTGATATTTTATTATCGAGTGTCATTCCCTTCAATGCATGGGGTTCTAATCGGATCGTATGCGGGCCGGCTACATTGACCTAAGGCCATCTATCCGGCCGAACGCACGACAAGACTTTCAAACCATCAAAGCGCACCAGGCGTGCACTTCGCTGTCCCGATCTCCGTTACGGAAGAAACCGTCTCTATGACCGAGTTTTCCGAAAAGCGAGCCGAACCACGCACACAACTGGAGAAATATCACAGTGTCGAATTTCGGGTATCTGAACAGGGGGCACTCTACCAATTCAAGATCTGGAATACCTCTTCAAAAGGGCTCTGCCTGTTAGTCAGGGAAGATTCCGAGATTCTAACGGACCTTGAGGTGGGAACCGTTTTGGACATGAAGTATTACACGACTGATTTTTCTCAACCTCCCGAAAAACTCAAGACAGAAATCAAACATATCACAAAAGAACCGGAAGGCCGCTTCCAGGGCCATTTTTTCGTGGGCCTTCGCGTCGTCTAATGCTCCATCCAACGCCGCAAACCGATTGCCACGGAAAACCTCCCGTTTAGCCCACCACGCTGTCTAGCCGTCTTCCGGTTCGATCCAAACCATGTGCGCCTTATTGACGATCAAGACCTTTCCCGTGCCTCCCGAGTACGCGGCGTCGAACAACACCAAAAAGTGCTCCTCATTTTTGGTGAACAGGTCCGATACCCTGTCGCGAGCCCCCAGGTTGACACTCCCCTGTAATACGCTCCCGTCTACGGTTCGAATGGTCACTTGACGGACCTTCATTTTTCCGCTGTCTTTCTTTTCCGACTCCATGCACCTTACCTCCCCGAGAGTTTTTACCGCCACCAAAACAAACAGCCCAACCAAAGCGGCGCGCCCAAAATCCAGTTTGGTAAAGCTGAGGGGCATCAAACCCCTGACCTCATGACTGCCAGGAGCGACATCTCCCTGCCAACCCCCTGATATCTTTTGGCTATCCGAACCAACTAAACCTGCTCGCAGAAATAATATAACCAAACATCCTCAAAAAATCAATTACTGTCACTTTTTCACAAATAGAAGGACGCAATCAAGGTCCTAATTTGTAACTTCAGACGCAGTTGTGACGCTCAAATGTTTATCGAAGCACATTGTTATGATATGAATTGTTATGATATGACCTGATCGCATCTCTTCGCTCGGACATTAAGACCACACTGGCTTATAGGACAAGATCTCGCAATCACCAAACACAACTTCAAAAAAAGCGGGTGGACCAATGAGACACGAAGCAAGCACCCACCTGCTCCCAGTGGCGCCGATGACACAAAAAAAGAGGTTGCCGAAAATGGCTAACCTCTTGTTATTACTTGGTGGAGCTGAGGGGGATCGAACCCCTGACCTCATGACTGCCAGTCATGCGCTCTCCCAGCTGAGCTACAGCCCCGTGTTGCCATTTTATTATACCAACCCCGGGTCTGCTGTCAATCAGCTTTTTTTTCAACGATTTCTGTCAAAACCCCTTGCGTTTCCTTGGGATGCAGGAAAGCGACTTTTTTGCCGCCGGCGCCGACCCGCGGTGTGCTATCCACCAAGCGAACACCGTTTTTATTGAGTTCTTCTAAGGCTTCATCAACATTTCCCACCTCATACGCAATATGGTGCACCCCTTCCCCGCGCTTGGAAAGATACTTGCCGATAACCCCGTCCTCCGTCGTCGGTTGAATCAATTCCAGGTTTACTTCGCCCACCGGCACAAAGGCAATCCGCATATCGCCGACCGTTTCTTCGGCTCCCACCGAGACCCCCAACTTCTGTTCATAAAACGCCTTGGCTGCACCCAAGTCCTTAACTGCGATTCCTATATGATCGATCTGTTTTAATTTCACCCCAACCTCCCTTGTCCCCTTCGGCCAACGCCTATAACTTTGACTTCTTTTCCCTTTCTTGACAACTCCCGGACCACGCACTATATATTAAACATTGTTTGAATAACCGGCCATTCGGTATTCTTTTTACGAAAGAGACCCAACATGCAAAACCCGTTTCACAATTATTACCAAAGTCCTCAGGAAGAATCCCCCAGCCGTGCGGACATGTTCAAAGAACTTGACGCCACGGAGCTTTACTGTCCGACCTGCCGCTGTGCCACACCGGTGCGTAAGCGATTATTGCTGGTGCTCCCCGAAGGCGACAAATATGAGTATCTGTGCAGTTATTGCATGACCTCCGTGGGAGCCAAAGTAGTCCGAAAGAATGCGCCCTCCGAAAACAGACTCGTTATCTAGTTGCCATCCATTTCCCACACCTTTTTCCTAAAAGTGTCTGTTCACGGCTCTTCCCGCATCGTTCGCAGTTGCGCCAGCTCCCACACGTAATCATATAGATGCAGCCCCTTGCTGGCGGCGATGATTTCCCCATCTCCCACCCCGATCTCGTCACTCATATATTCTTTCAACAACTGAAGACCGCCCAAGTTGGCGGGAAACCCGTTCCATAAGTCCCAAGATCGAAAATAGACCATAAAATGCAGTCGGTCGTGGCTGATCCGGGTATCGATATGGCGCAGACACGGCGGATCGTTCAACAAGATGTCCGATGGGACGGATACCGTCATTGCCGCTTGATTGGTGCCGTACCCCTTGCTCTTGTACATATCGATCACGGCCTCAATCTGATTGACGATTTCCGAGGCGCCCTCGTTTTCGTACCGCCACCCGGTTAAACGCTCGCCATACGTATAGTCTTCGTTGGGGTGTTTGTTCGGAGTCATGAGATAGGGCAAATAGGTTTCCACATATCCCTCTTCCACCGGATTGGGAATCCCGAGGGACGCGGGAATGTCGGGGATCATGGGCCTCACACCCGGATACTTCACCCGAACCGTTACGTAATCGAACTCCAGTCGCTTCTGTCCCACACAACTGCCATGGTCGATCACATACTCCCGACCGGTGTCCTGCAACTCATATACACATTGAAACCAAGCATCCGGCAAGTCCCGCGCCTCTACAGTGACCAATCTCATCTACCTTCGTTGCACTCCCTAAATATCCAGTCTTTGAACCTCCAACGCATTCTTTTCGATGAAATTTCGCCGCTCTTCCACCTCACCACCCATTAACACGGTAAACATGTCGTGAGCTGCAAACATATCCTCCACCTTTACTTTTGACAGGCGACGCCGTTCTCGATCCATCGTGGTTTGCCAGAGTTGATCCGGATTCATCTCACCCAAACCTTTGTACCGTTGAATCGATATGCCCTTCTTGGCATCTTTTAACAGACTCGACAATAAGTCGTCCTTGTTCGATACCTCGAGGGTTTCTTTTCCGTCCACGATTCGGTAAGGCGGCCTGTTTTCAGCCAAGGTGTCCTTCCACAACTGAAACGCCTTTTGAAAATCCGGATTCGATATCAACTCCAAATCGACCTTTGTTTTCGGAGACCCATCCGGATCCCACTCCAAAACCAACTCGTATACATTGTGCTCCTCATCCCGGACCAGTTTAGGCGCCTCATACCCCAAAGCGATCACCCCCGCCAGAAGATCCTTCATATTCAATTCATCCTCGAGCTGTCCCTTTTTTACGATCCCTCGTTCCAGCAAAAATTCCGTCAATGTTTCCGGATACCCCCGTCGCTCCAATCTCTCCACCACCCATTTGTAATCCATCAATGTGCCTAAAAACAGATACAGTCTGTCTTTTCGGATGGTTTTCTTTCCCGCCGGTTCCACCACCTTGGCATCGCATATGCGTTTGATCAACAACTCGTTCAGGGTGCTTTCGTCTTTCACATAAATCGCGCTTTTTCCCTTCCCCACCTTGAATAACGGCGGTTCCGCCAAATAGAGGTGACCCCGTTCAACCAGATCGGGCATCATTCGATAAAAGAAGGTCAACAACAAGGTACGAATGTGGGACCCGTCCACATCGGCGTCCGTCATAATGATCACTTTATGATACCGCAATTTCTCGATATCATAGTTGTCTCGACCAATGCCCGTACCCAGCGCCGTAATCAACACCTTTATTTCCTCGCTCTTTAACATCTTGTCGAAACGTGCCTTTTCAACATTTAAAATCTTTCCTTTTAGCGGCAAAATGGCTTGAAACTTTCGGTCTCTGCCCTGTTTCGCACTCCCCCCGGCTGAATCTCCCTCTACGATAAAGAGTTCCCGCTGATGGGGATCCGTATATTGACAGTCCGCCAATTTGCCCGGCAACGAGGTTTCCGAAAGAGCGCCGTTTTTCCGCGCAATGTCCCGCGCCCGCCGAGCCGCATCTCTCGCTCTCGCCGCATCGACCACCTTACTGATAATTCTTTTGGCAACACTCGGATTTTCCTCCATGAAGACGGACAGCCGTTCATTAATCAAGCCTTCCACCAACCCTTTTA
Organism: uncultured Desulfobacterales bacterium; assembly: GCA_964440795.1. GTDB lineage: Bacteria > Desulfobacterota > Desulfobacteria > Desulfobacterales. The sequence continues at coordinate 59,324 of CAYTTQ010000002.1, forward strand.
CTTCCCAGTTGCCCAATTTGGTCTTGGTCTGACCTTCAAATTGAGGAGATTTCAGCTTGATACTAATGATCGCGGTCAACCCCTCTCGGACATCATCGCCGCTTAGTTTCGTCTTTAAATTCTTGGGCAGGTTGCTGTTCAGCGCATAATGATTCATGGTACGGGTCAGTGCCGCCTTCAACCCCACCACGTGAAACCCGCCTTCCCGGGTATTTATATTGTTGGCAAAGGAAAAGAGCTGCTCACCATACGTTTCATTGTACTGCATGGCCAATTCGATAGATACGTCATCTTTCTCCGCTTCCATGTAGATCGGCTTTTTATGGATCACATTTCGTCCCTTGTTGAGATATTCCACAAAGGAAACGATACCTCCTTCGAAAACGTACTCTTTTGTCTTTTCACTTCTTTCATCTTCTACGACGATCTTCAGGCCTCTATTGAGAAATGCCAATTCTCTCAATCGCTTGGAAATCAGATCAAAGCTGAAATCAATTTCCGTAAAGATATCCGGATCCGGTTGGAACCGAATCTTGGTGCCGGTTCTCTTGGTTTTTCCAATCACCTTAATTTCGGACTGGGTCTTGCCCCGTTCATAGGACTGTTGGTACACCTTACCCCCGGCACGGATCTCAACCTCCAAAAAACTCGACAAGGCGTTCACCACTGAAACCCCTACCCCATGTAGACCACCGGACACCTTGTACGTGTCGTGATCGAATTTCCCGCCGGCATGAAGCCTGGTCATGACCACTTCCACGGCGGGAATCCCTTCCGTCTTATGGATACCCACAGGAATGCCGCGACCATTGTCCACCACGGTTATACTGTTGTTCGAATGAACGGTCACCTTGATAAAGTCACAGTAACCGGCAAGGGCTTCGTCCACACTATTGTCCACCACCTCATACACCATGTGGTGAAGCCCCTCGGTGGACACATTCCCTATATACATGGAGGGTCGCTTCCGAACAGCACTCAACCCTTCCAACACTTTGATATTATTTTCGTCGTAAACCCCTTCCCTGTTTTTCATCTCATATCCTCATCGGCATCAATACACCCAAAAACCCGGGATCTTCGTCGCCGTCGACAATACACGGCGTTTCTCCGTCATTGAGATTCAAACGCACCTCATCACTCCGCATGGAATTCAATGCATCGATAACATACCTCGGATTGAAGGCGATATCTATATCTTCGCCGTTATATTCCACCGACATGACCTCTCGCGACTCCCCAATCTCCGGGTTGGTGGTTATGGTTTCCAACCGATTGTTTCTAAGTTCACAACGTACACTCCTGTACTTGCTTGACGAAAGTATGGACATGCGCTTTAGCATCTTTAAGAATGCATCCTTGTTAATCTTCATTACATGTTTGGTCGATTTGGGAATGACCAGATTATAATCCGGAAATTCACCATCAATTAAGCGAATAATCAGGGCTTCGGTGCTTTTCTTTAAAACGAAGTTATTCTCTTTCACCCCTATTTCTATATTCTCTCCTTCCTCCAATGCCTTGATGATTTCCGTCATACCGTTTCTAGGTATAATCACTCCTTTTCTCAAAGAAAACCCCATATTCGCATCCAGGGGCGCGTCAATTCTGGAAAGACGATGTCCGTCTGTAGCCACCATGCGGAGCCGTTTTTGATCTCCCTCCACAATCTGTTCAAAAAACACTCCGGTTAGATTCACCCGCCCCTCGTCAGCCAAAACCGCGTATTGTGTCTTCTCAATCATATCGTGCAACACGTCACTGTCCGTTGCAAAAAGTTCCATTCCCTCGATACTCGGTATTCCCGGAAACTCATCGATGTCCATGCCCACAATATTGTACTCTACCTTTTCGTCTGCCACTTGTATCCACTTGTTTTCCAACTCCTTTATCAATAACGATTCGGATGGAAATTCTCGAACGATTTCATATAGTTTTCGAGAAGGAATCGCACAACCCCCGGGTTTGGCATCTTTCACTTCGTATTGTCCTTCAAAGGCAATTTCAAGATCCGTCGCGCTCACCTGTAGTTGATCGTTCTGTACCGACAGGACCACGTTGGAGGTAATGGGGATATTACTCTTCTTTCCGGTTATTCCCTGAACTTTGCTCAATGCCTTGGTGAAAACCGTCTTTGCTATCATAAATTCCATATTAAGCTCCCTTTTATTTTATTATATTAGTAATAAAAACCATCATCATAAGGCCTATCAGTATTGTAAAAAAGGGCTATAATATACGCATATAATTAATTTATTCTATCAAATTCATGTTAAAAAAAAGGTCCAAAGAAGACCCCGATTCGTTGAAGAGCGACTTGTGATCAAAAAAAGAGGCACTATCGACAATGATATAAACATGCCTGTGTAAAAAAAGTGCCAGGGTCACGATGAAAAATAGTCTTTTACCATCTTGATGGCACAAAGTTCACCGCACATGGTGCAGACGTCCTCAGCGCCGGGGCGACTGTTTTTCCTGTAGGTTTCTCCCTTGTCCGGATCGATTGAGAGGGCAATCTGTCGGTCCCAGTCGAGTCGTTTTCGTGCCGTGGCCATTTCCAAATCCCACCCGGCGGCCCCCGGGTGCCCTTTGGATAGGTCCGCTGCATGCGCGGCTATTCGAGAAGCGATGACGCCTTCTTTGACGTCTTCTATGCCTGGCAATTTCAGATGTTCCGCCGGGGTGACGTAGCAGAGAAAATCGGCCCCGGCTTTTCCGGCCAGAGCTCCGCCTATGGCACACGCAATATGGTCATATCCGGCGGCAATATCGGTGACGATGGGCCCTAGAACATAGAACGGCGCCCCGTGACATAACCGTTTTTGTAATATCACATTGGTTTCAATTTGGTCCAGCGGGACGTGCCCCGGACCTTCAATCATCACTTGGACGTTGGCGTCCCAAGCCCGTTGGGTCAGTTCTCCCAAGGTAAGTAACTCCTGCACCTGTGCCCGATCCGTGGCGTCGGCGATGCATCCGGGCCGCAACCCGTCCCCGAGACTCAGTGTTATGTCGTATTGATGGGCAATGGAAAGGAGCCTGTCGAAATCGGTATAGAATGGATTTTCTTTGTCATGGTGTAACATCCAGGAGGTCAAGAAAGCCCCGCCTCGACTGACGATATCCGTTACCCGACCTTGGCGTCGCAATCGTTCCAGTGCGTGGCGTGTGAGACCCGAATGAATGGTCATAAAGTCCACGCCGTCTTTGGCCTGTTCTTCGATAACGTCAAAGAGAATATCCGGGGTAATATGAACGATCCCGCCCGATTTTTCAGCGGTTTCTATGGCTGCCTGATAAATGGGAACCGTACCAAACGGGAGCGTCGAGGCCTCAAGCAGGACTTTACGGATATGGGCCACGTTTCCCCCCGTACTTAGATCCATGACCGCGTCCGCCCCGGCGCTTACGGCGCAGTGGAGCTTTTTCAACTCTTCGTCGAGATCGACGTGGTCACGCGAGGTTCCAATATTGGCGTTTACTTTTATGGTCGACGACTTTCCGATGCCCACGGGGTCTAAGTGTGCGTGATGTATATTGGCAGGGATGACCAGTGTTCCTTCGGCGACATGATGTTGAACCGTTTTGGGGTCCAGGTTTTCTTTTTCAGCCACTTTCTTCATGACTTCCGAAACGACTCCGTCCCGGGCCAATTCGATCTGCGTCATTCCAACTCCCTAAGAAAACAAATTAAATGGTTATTCAGGGACCCGATCTCGCGATGATCATCACGTCCCTTCTGAACCCCCATAGCCTACCAAAAAAAAAGAAAGAACACAAACACTTGTCTTCCCGTAAAAGACTATCGATAAACTCGGCAAGCGGTGGATTTGGGGGCTCCGAACCGGTTGACCATCCGGCGTTTGTCGGTTATGGTGCGTCGGTATCGACCAAAGCGCATAGGGGAAGTCACCATACGTTTAAGAAAGGGAGATGCCTGGTATGAAATCGACCAAACTATCCGATTTGTCGGCGCTGGGACAGAGCCCCTGGTACGACAACATCGACCGGCGACTGATCGAAAACGGCGAATTACAAAGTTTATTTGATCTGGGCGTAACCGGGGTCACATCGAACCCGAGTATATTTGAAAAGGCGGTAAAAGGCTCTGAGATCTACGATGACCTTATCAAGGTGCATGCCCGTAACGGCGACTCGACACTCGACATCTACGATGCGATAACGGTGCAAGACGTGCAATCGGCTGCAGACATGCTGTCCGACACGTACAGGAATTCTGAAGGACAAGACGGGTATGTGAGTTTGGAGGTTTTGCCGGATCTTGCCTATGAGACGGACAAGACGGTCGAGAATGCCAAAGACCTTTGGGCGAAAGTGTCTCGGCCCAACCTGATGATCAAGGTCCCGGGAACGGCGGCAGGCTACCCGGCGATACGGGAATTGACCAAAGCGGGCATCAACGTCAACGTGACACTTCTGTTTTCCATCGATCACTATAGACACAGTGCCAACGCCTACATCGCAGGCTTGGCGGACCGACAGGCGGCGGGTGAAGATATTTCCGGTCTGTTTTCGGTGGCAAGCGTGTTTATCAGCCGGGTGGACACCATGGTCGACGAACAATTAACTGCGTTAGGCAACTCTGCGCTTCAGGGAGAGGTGGCCGTGGCCAATGCCAAGGCCATTTATCAAGAATTCAAAACCTTATTCTTCGATTCCGATTTCGACAAACTCCAAGCCCTGGGTGGGAACCGCCAAAAGGTCCTGTGGGGCAGTACAAGCACAAAGAATCCGGCCTATCGGGACGTAAAGTATGTGGAAGAACTCATCGGCGAGGACACGATCAACACCATGCCGCATAAGACGTTAGAGGCGTTTTTAGACCACGGGCAGGTGGCGCCTACTGTTGAGGCCGATTGGAAACAGGCCGCGGCATGCCTGGATGAGGTCGCCTCCTTTGGAATCGACTTAAATCGGATCTGTGATGAGATACAAGCCAAAGGCGTTACGGACTTTGTTACAGCCTTTGACGGATTGATAGCGGCAATAGAAGAAAAGAAATAAGCGGTGTTCCGAGAGGTTTGCGTCGGCATGCCGCACTTCCCCGGCCCTAAGAAGCGGTTAACTGGGAGACAGGAACAATATTCACCTCTCGCCTCATGTGCGGCATTTGTTCGTTGAGTATTTCGAAAGTGACGGGATATGGATGGGCGATGCCGACGGCCTGACCGCGCTTTCGGGCGATGGACAGAAGCCGTTTGATCTGGAGTCGGACGGCGTTGGCTTCCTGAGAATGATCCAGGAATACCTGACGTTCCGCAAACGGCAGCCTGAATAGCCGGGCCACACGGGCGCACTGCGAATTCGGACTGGTGAGGCTGTCAACGAAAAAGAGCCGGCGCTTCTTTAAGATGGTAAAGACTTGCCGCATTCGGGCGGCATCTTCGGTCAGCCTGGACCCCATATGATTGTTGACGCCGGATATGTAGGGAACCGCATCCAGGTCCCGCTTGAGTTCGGCCAGTAGTTGGTTTGGGCTCATTGAGGTAATCAAGGCCCCAGGGCCCGGATCAACTGTCGGATATTCACGCGGTTCCATTGGAAGATGCAACAAGACCTCCCGATCCGAATTATGCGCCAATGTGGCGATTTCAACTTGAAAAGGACTGTGGGGCAGGATCGAAATAGAAAAACCGACGTCCATTTGCAAAAACCGGCTGGCCACTTCCAAATCGTAACCCATGTCATCGATAATAATGGCCACCCGGGGACGATCGGCTTTTTTGGGAATCGGGGAAGGCTTTTCCACAAAGGGAACAAACACCACCCGGTGGGTGCGGTGTCCACCCAGAGAGATATCGATAACCGTCTTATGATTCGACTTCACTCGAAATCGGATGTCCGGTCGGGGTGTCATGTCACCGAGACGCTCTATAAAGGCCGTTTTCTTTGCCGTCGGTGTAATGGCTTTTCGTGTTTGGACGGTCAACTCCGAGTAGGTCCACTGTTCCGAACCCGACTTTATGGTTTGGACGTGAGCAAACGTAAGGTCCTCGGCGGGGATGTCTAACGCCATGAGGGCGTCATATATTTCCTGGTCCAGTGCCTGGACGGCGTTTTCCAGTTTGCCTGAGGGATAGGTTTCGAAAACCGGCGTTTTGGATGTGTCAGGGGTGGTAAAGATAGAATAGGCAATAGGTCCTGCCACCGCCAAGAGCAGGACCAAGGCAAGAAAAGCGTATAGGGGTGAACGTTTTGCTTTTTTTCGCAACGACTTCGCTATTGTAAAAGGCCTCCCCGGGACGGGGGGCTAATATGGATGTTTGGGACGTGTCCCTACGGCTGAGCTCCAACCAAGGGCTGAACGCAACCGTATCGCTTGGGCCCTGCCTGAAACGGGCGTCAGCTCTTAGCGACCATCTGAGAAAATATTTGCCAACTTTTTAGGATCTGCAGGGCCCGTATCGCTTGGTTATCTTTCTTGAGTAAGATCTCGACAACTTCCGAGGCCTCTTCTCCCGGAACGCGGACCCCCCGAAGATGCATCAAGTCTTCTTCCGGTTCTTCGGATGTATCCTTTTTCGGATCGGCCGAGATATGATTGGCCAAATCCTTTTCCATTAGGTGATGTGGTGCCTTTTCTTTGGTTTCCGGCACCAACCGTCGGGTCACCACTACGTCCGGCGCCACCCCTTTGGCCTGAATCGAGCGGCCGCTGGGCGTGTAATACCGGGCAATGGTGAGTTTCAACCCTGCGCCGTCCCGCAAAGGTTCAACCGCTTGCACGGAGCCCTTTCCAAAGGTGGTGGTGCCAAGAAGAACCGCCCGATGGTGGTCGCGAAGCGCCCCGGCCACGATTTCGGAAGCGCTGGCGCTGCCTTCGTTGATAAGCACGACTATGGGATAGTGGTGTTTCCTCCGGTTACCGTGGGCCGTATAGGTTTTGGAGTGTGTGTTGGCCCGGCCTTTGATGGACACAATCGTTCCCTCTTCCAAAAAAATGTCCGCCACCTTGATGGCTTCCGGTAATAAGCCGCCGGGGTTGTCCCGAAGATCGAATATCAAGCCCTCCAAGGGGTCCTCGTCGCCTTCCATGTCTTTCAGGGCCGCTTCCACGTCTTCGAACGTGCCATCCCGAAAACTGCTGATCCGCAGGTAACCGTATCCGGGCTCCAACACGTAATATCGGACGCTTTCCAACGGGATTACGTCCCGGACCAGAGTGAAATCCCGGGGCTCGGTAAACCCTTCCCGTATGATGGTGATGGTGACTTCCGTGCCCCTCTTTCCCCGCATTTGTTTGACCGCTTCCCACAGTTCCATGTCCTTGGTCGGAGATCCGTCCACCTTGATGATCTTGTCTCCCGCCGTGATACCCGCCTCGTAAGCCGGAGTACCTTCAATGGGAGAAACAACGGTGAGCAGGCCGTCTTCCATGGTGATCACGATGCCGATCCCACCAAACTCGCCTTTGGTGTCGATTTGAAGCTCTTTATAGGCCGTGGGAGAAAGAAATGCCGAATGCGGGTCCAATGATTTCAGCATACCCTGAATGGCTCCCCGGACAAGTTTTTGCGAATCTACCGGGTCCACGTAGGTTTCTTCTATGATTTCGATAATGTCGCTGAATACTTTGAGTTCTTCGTAGGTCTGGTCCGTTTCCGCCATCAAGCGGTAATCGATTTTCCCGCTGCCCAGTAGCAGAAGAACCGAGCAAAGGACTACGGTGGTAATGATGCGTCCGTATTTTTTTCCAAAGGATCTCATGGCGCCTCCTCAGTCAGGCCCTATATCTGATGGAACTTAAATCAGCACTCGGCATATTATACCATTTAACATGATGGATGACACATATTGTTGCCCGTGGTCAAGCCTTTATTTTTTCGTAGATCCCTCACTTCGCCATGGATTCCCGTCCGGATAGGGATCGCCGGGACTCATTGTCTTTTTAGCAACCAAGGCGCCGGATCCAGCGGCTTGCCATGATGACGGATTTCAAAATAGACTCCCGAACCGCTGTGCGTGCTTACCCCCCCGGCTATTCCAATTACTTTTCCCGCCGAGATTCCGTCACTCTTTTGGACGAAAAAATCGGCCAACTGGGCACAGAGGGTATAAAAGTGGTCGCCGTGGTCAATGATCACCATGTTGCCATATCCCCTGAGGCGGTTGGCATAGATTACTTCTCCGTCATAGACCGCCCGCACGGGCGTACCCGGATCCACCTGGAAGTGAATTCCGCTCCTGAACCCCTTTGTGCCGTAATGACCATCGATTTCATAGGATCCGAACGGTTCGACCACCTCCCCGTCCACAGGCGGTGGAAGCACTCCTTTAGCTGCAAGAAATGCGCCGCCGGATCCCTCCCCGGCTTGCTGATCCTTGTCCCGTAGGGCTTTGAGTTCCCTGATGGTTTTTTCGAGCTTTTCCGCCGACGCCTTGAGCGTGGTCAGATGATCGATCAGTCTTTTCTTGTCGGAACGAATGGCCGCCAACAACCGGGTCTGGTCGGCCTTGTGTTTGGCGATTTTCTCCTTCTCTTGACACAGCTGGGCCAACAGGTCTGCTTTTGTCCCTTCCTCGCGAGCCGTTTGCCGCCGCACGGATTCCAGCGCCCGCTTCTTTTCTCGAAGAGTCGACCACAGGGCCGAGTCATGTTGACTGATCGCCTCTAAGGCCTTTTGCTTGTGTAATAACTCGGACAGGGAGTTACAAGACAAGACAACCGGGACCACGCCGAGTCTGTTCAATTTATAGAAAGCGACCAGACGCTGTGCGGCATTGCGTTCCAGTGTCCGAATCTCCTTTTCCAGGGATGCCTGACGCCTCTTGGCGGCGTTCAAGCGTTTCCGTATGGCGGTCAACTGGGACCGGGTTTGATTCTCTTGGCCGTAAAGGGTGTTGAGGGTCTGGGTCAACGCTTCGAGTTCTCTGTCGATCGGTTTTTCCCGTGCCTCAAGGGCTCGCACCGCTTTTTGGGACTGCTCGATTTTCCCTTGTGTGGCCGTCCTGCGATCTTGGTGTTTGCGGATTTGTTCTCCAAGATCCCTCGACCGATCTGCCGCCAAACCGATCGTCGGTTCAGCCAGCACGAGCCCCCCCCACAAAATTACGATTTTGTAAATTGTTTGAGTGACAGGTAACATCCCAACCATGCCATAATAATTCCGGAAAGCAACAAAGCGATGATTTCCCACCCGGACAAAAAACGCATATTACCGGCGGACAGGAGGACTTGTTGGGCCGCCAGTTGCGCCGTCAAAAGATAATACGCGCCAAAGAGGATCCCCAGCGCAATGGCGCTCCCCAAGAGACCTTCCACTATATTTTGCAAGTAATAGGGCGCTTTGATAAAGGCGTCCGTCGCCCCGATGATTTGCATCACCGCCAGCTCTTCTCTTCTGGCGTAGAGTGTGAGCCGAATCGTGTTGCTGCAAATGAACACCGTGGTAGCAAATATTACCGCCCCGATCACCAGCGTGGCCAGCCTGAAAAAGGTGACAAACCCGGTAAACCGGCGAAGCCATGCCCTGGCGTACTCCACGCTCTCTATTTCCGGAAGCCCTTCAAGCGCGCGCACGACGTTTCCTATCCGACCTTCATCGGGATCGGTGTGGACCAGTTCGATTTCCAAGGATGCCGGTAGCGGGTTGGTTTGCAAGCCTTCCAACAAAGACGAGCGATGTTTCATCTGTTTTCGCAACTGGTGGAGGGCCTCTTCCTGAGAGACGTAGGTGACGGTCTGGATTTCCTCCATTCGGCTGACCGTATCTCGAAGTGCCTTCCCCTGTCCGGCGGAAACGTCCTCGTTGACGTAAGCGATGATTCGGAAGTCTTTCTTCCACACCGCTATAAGGTCGTTGACATTGGTATACAAGACGAGGAATACGCCGGCAATGAGCAGACTGAACGCAATGGTACCGGTGGCCGCCACATGCAAATGGGGTACCGCCCAAAAGTTACGCTTGATCCGTCTGAAGATGGATACCAACGCCGTTTGATTCATGAGCAGGGTAGTTGGATCTCCATACGTCCGCCCTGGAGTTTCATGATACGTCCCGGTGCATCTTCCAGGAGTTGTCGGTCATGGGTGGCGACAATGACGGTGGTGCCCAAGGCGTGGAGCTGTGCAAACAGCTCAAAGACCAGAGCGGCGGTGGCACCGTCAAGATTTCCGGTGGGTTCGTCCGCCAGAAGAATCGGAGGCTTGCCCACAGCGGCCCTGGCGACCGCCACCCGCTGTTGTTCCCCGCCGGACAATCCCGGGGGGTAGGCCTGGCCGGCGTCCGCCAGTCCGACCATGCGCAAGACCTGACGCACCCGTTTGGGGATATAGCGCCGATCATGCCCGGCCGCCTCCAGAACCAAGGCGACGTTTTCATAGACCGTGTAGTGCTCAATGAGCCTAAAATCCTGAAACACGACGCCGATCTGTCGTCTCAGAAAGGGGATGCGTTTCCTCGGGATTCGCTGCAAATTGATCCCGTTCACTACGATGTACCCTTCCGAAACCGACTCGTCCAGGAAGAGTAGTCGCAAGAAGGTCGTTTTTCCCGCCCCGCTGGCACCGGTGACAAAAACGAATTCGTTCTTCATAATGGCCAGGTTGAGATCGAGCAAGGTGGGGTGGGCGCCATAGCGTTTGAAAACGTGAAAAACTTCTATAACCGCATCGCCGCCGTCTGCCGTGGCCCGAACCATATCTATTCCGCCTCGGCGCCGATGGCTCGGTAGAGTGCCGCCTTCGACAAATTGTAGCCGTTTAATGCATTGTAATAATTATTTTGGGTTCGGGTGAGCAGTGTCTGGGCATCGATGACTTCCGTGGACGTGGCCACTTGCTCCCGGTACCGTTCTTGGGTGATACGCAGATTTTCCTTGGCCTGTTCCACCGCCTTCTTTTGCGTGACTATGTTGCGTTCGGCCTCCTTGAGGCCCAGGTAGGCATCTTTGACATCTTGCCGTATCCGGTCTTCGATGGTCTTCACCGCCAGTTCCGCCTGGGCCCGTCGCCTCAGTTTTTCCCGAACCCCATAAACGGTTTTTCCCCATTCCCAAAAGGTCCAGGATGCCGTCACGCCGACATTCCACGCTTCTTCGTCGTAAATGCCGGTGCCCCCGTCGACGTCCGCCGAGTCCCCCGTCTTGACATAATTGGCTTCCAGGTTGACGGCGGGATAATAATCCCGTTTGGCCAGTTGGACCGCCTCCTGACTCCTTTCCAACCCCAAAAGGGCGCGTTTCTTTTCCGTCCGGTGGGCAAGGGCGAGGTCGACGCAGGCCGGGTACGACTTGTCAAAGGTGCCGGCCCGCCCGATATTTTCCAGGAAAACCGGGGCATCGATGGGGCGTTGCAACAAGACATTGAAACGCGACTTGGCAAAGGCCACCCGGTTTTGGGCGACCACCAGATCGAGTTTGGCGTTGGCCAACTCGACCTCTGACTCCAACAGATCGTTTCTGGGGATTAGCCCGACTTCATAAAAATCCTTGGCCTGTTCGACGTGGGAAGCAAGCTGTTTTACCGCTTGTGCTGCGACCATGGCCAGGTTTTGTTCCTGCAATATGTTAAAGTAGGCTTCCTTTACCCGGTATACCAGGTCCTGGCGGGCTTCCCGCTCTTGGAACCGTGCTATTTGGACATCCAGCTTGGATATCTCGAACCGGTTTATCTTGGAAAACCCGGTAAAAACCGTTTGGTCAAGGGTTGCGGTGAAGGTATATTGATCCTTCGGGGCCGTCACCACGCCGGGCAAGGATTCCTTTTCATTATCCAAGCGGAGGTATCCGTATGTGCCGCTCAACTTGGGCAGGAACTCCGAAAACCGCCCTTTTTTGTTTAACCGGGCTGCAGAAACGCCCTCTTTTGAGATCAATACGTCCGGATTGTGTTTTAAGGCGTGGGCGATGCTCGACGTCAGCGTAAACCGGGTGCCGCCCTCTTCTTCGGCAAAACCGGTTGCCGGTTCTGTCAGAGCGCAAACCCAACAAAGGAGACATATCAGCAAACGTTGTACCCACTGACGATCTATTCGATTCAATTGCATCCTTTCTTCGGTCCTCCGTGCGGTGCGAAAATCCATGACGCTGGTCCTATCCATGTTGCTCCCCACTCTTAGTACTTGCCTTGCAGAAATTCAACCCCTTTGAAAGGCGAGGTGGCGTCGCCGGGGCACCGTAATGGCTTGCGAAGCCGGGTGAATGCTGCTATGGTTTCCGTAAGGAGAGTGAGGGGTGCTGGCCACCAGTTTTCCTCACAACCGAAACCTCCGCTGAACAACAAGAATGGGCTTCTTCCGGTTTGGCGGAGGTTTTCTCGCTAGGCCCGGAACCTTTTTGCCGTAATGCCGAGTTGAGGTGGTGCGCATGTCCATTATGAAATTCCTGGAAAAGGCCAACAAGTTTGAGTTGGATGCATACCGAAAGTTTCCTCATTTGGCCCGAGATTACGTCGCCTTTACCGGGGCGCCTCAACGACACCCCTTTCGGGATGACCGCGTTCTGTTGGTGGCGGATCCGTTCAGCCGGCAGGCGTTCTATTACGAGTTTGATCTCAGCGACGTCGAAGGGGTGGAGGTCTTGCCCAAGCTGGTTACCATGGATGGAGAATCGGTCACCATGGCACGGCTTTGGGTTAGGAAGGGAAGTATCGGGATTCGGTCCAATCCCTTTGTGGTGGAAGACACGTCTGCGGTCACACTGGTGGAATGATCGATGCAGCGTGCGGCTGTCGGTGACTCAAGCCGCTCCGGGGGCGGCCGCTGCAGGTACGTACGTTCGGTGATTGCTTTTTCCAAGAGAGCAGTAGATTTCGTAGCTGATGGTGCCCGCCTGGGCGGCGATTGCTTCGGCCGTTATTTCTTCCGACCCCTGGACACCCATGAGGACCACTTCGTCGCCGACGCGAACCCCATGTAGACCCGAAACATCGACCATGGTGAGATTCATGCAGACCCTTCCCACCACGGGTACCCGCGTGCCGTGAATGAGGACCTCACCTTTGTTGGAAAGGGATCGGCTGAAGCCGTCATCGTATCCCACGGGGATGGTGGCGATGGTCGCCTCGCCTTGGGTCTTATAGGTACAGCCGTAGCTAATCGGCGTGCCGGGCGGAACGGTTCTTACCTGAATGATCGTCGATTTGAAACTCATGGCCCGCTTTAAGCGGACATTGTCGCCAAGCCTGGGGCCGGGAGACGAGCCGTAAAGGGCCAGGCCGGGCCTGACCAGGCCGACCTGGCCTGCGATACCGCTTAAGACGGCGGCGCTATTTCCAAAATGCAACATTTCTCGCCGAATCTGTATAGACGAGACCCGGTCGACCGCTGAAAGAAAGCGTTTTCGCTGTTGGTCGGTGAAGTCATTGTCCGGATCGTCAGCGGCGGCCAAATGAGAACAAAGGCCCGCGATTTGGATTCCCTTCATGGTGCTGATCCGGTCCAGGAACCGGGGAAGGTCGGTCCAGGGAACACCGAGACGGTTCATGCCGGTGTCCACCTTCACATGTGCGGGGACGACGACGGCCTTTGACAGGGCGGCTTCGGAGAGGTCCTGTGCCGTTTGTTCCTGGAACAGACAAACCGAAAAGCCCTGATCCACTACGGTGGAAATCTCCTCCCGGCGTGCGCCCATCAGAATCAGGATGGGCACCGCACACCCGTCAGCTTTCAGTTTCAAGGCCTCGTCCAGTTCAAATACCGCAAAATAGGCGGGTCCTTCCGGGGCCAAAGTCCTGGTCACGGGAATCATGCCGTGCCCGTAGGCGTCGGACTTGACCACGGCGATGATGCCCACCTGAGGTCCGATGACCCTTTGGATTTCCCGGAAGTTATGTCGGAGGGCATCTAAATCGATGGTAACTCGGTTGGCGGACATGATCATGAATCTTCCGTATCGCTCAAGAGAAAAGGCCGAAATACCAGGCGATCACTTCCCGGCCGAAAAAGACGAAGAGCAATGCCCCGATACTCAAAAAGGGGCCGAATGGAACGGCGGCCTTTCGTCCCTGTTGGGTTTGCAGCGCCACCCCGATCCCGAACAGGGTCCCCACGGCGGACCCCACGAATATGGTGAAGATGGTGGCCTTCCAGCCCAAAAAGGCCCCGATCATGGCCAGTAATTTGATGTCCCCCCCACCCATTCCTTCTTTCTTGGTAAGGTAGAAATATCCGGAAGCAACCAAAAAGAGCAACCCGCCGCCCAAGAGGATCCCCAAAAGAGAGTCAAGGACCGTCACGTGCCTCAACCAGAAGGAGCCGACGAAGCCGACGACGATGCCCGGATAAGTAATCACATCCGGAATGATCCGGTGGTCTAGGTCCACAAAGGTGACCACCACCAGCGCGGCGACAAACACATAAAGGAAGCCAATTTCCGGAGACAGGCCATATCGGTGGAAGAGGCCCAGGGCGAACAAGCCGGCAATCAGTTCTACGATCAGGTATCTCGGCGATATGCGGACGCCGCAGTGCCGACATCGGGCGCGGAGGAGGAGATAACTCAGCAGGGGAATGTTGTCATAGAAGGCAATCTTTTGGCCGCATGCCGGGCAACCGGAAGGGGGGTGTACAATAGAACGGGATTCGGGGATCCGGTAGATGCATACATTTAAGAAACTGCCGACGGCCAACCCGAAACAAAAGACAAAAATATCTGCAATCAACGTGCTGAATCCCACCTTTCCAAGCCGGTACGGTGCACGGTAACTATAGGGTGAGCGACTGAAAAATCAAGATTTTTGTTGTCACTCAGGCTCATTGTCCTATAAACGTCTACCAGGAAACGGTGTGTTTGGATGCGATCAGCCGCAGGTTGAACATCGAAATCCGGACACCCGCATAAGAGACTAAAGGATGACATGAATGGCACAAAGGGACAGTGAAGATACCATAGACATTATACAAGATATCGGAGAGGAAGTGGAAATCCCGGAAGTGCTGCCGCTTCTTCCCGTTCGCGATATCGTGGTGTTCAACTACATGGTGCTGCCGTTGTTTGTGGGCAGGGATCGGTCCGTGCAGGCGGTGGACAGTGCCATGGCCTCGAACCGGTTGATTTTGTTGGCCACCCAGCGGGACTCGATTGCGGAAAGTCCGGAACCCGACGAGATCTTCGACGTGGGAACCGTGGCCATGATATTGCGGATGTTTAAATTGCCTGACGGTCGGGCCAAGTTGTTGGTTCAGGGCATCGCCAAGGCGGCCGTTGTTGAATACCTGGACACGGAACCCATGTATCGCGTCAAGATCCGGCAGATCGCGGAAGGAAAAGTCGGTGAGATGTCCTTGGAAACCGAGGCCTTGATGCGGAATGTGTGTGAGCAAGGGGAAAAGATTCTTGAATTTCGGGGAGAACTCAGCGGCGATGTGAGTGCGATTTTACGGGGGGTGGAAGATCCGGTGCGCCTCGCCGATCTCGTGGCGTCCAACCTTCGGCTGAAAATTGCAGACGCCCAAGCCCTTTTGGAGCTGAACGATCCCGTGGAGAAACTCCAGCAAGTCAACGAGATGTTGAGCAAGGAGCTGGAGGTGTCGGCCATGCAGGCCAAAATTCAATCCCATGCGAAGGAAGAGATTTCCAAAACCCAGCGGGAATATTTCCTGAGAGAGGAAATGCGGGCGATTCACAAAGAACTGGGTGATATGGACGAACGGACCCAGGAGGCGGCCGAATACCGAAAGAAGATTCAGAAAGCCCGTATGCCTCGAGAGGTGAATAAGGAGGCGGAAAAACAGCTCAAACGGCTTGAGCAAATGCACCCCGATGCCGCCGAGGCCTCCATCGTTCGAACCTATCTGGACTGGTTGACCGGTCTGCCGTGGCGCAAGGCGAGTAAGGACGTACTGGACATCGCAAAGGCCCAACAGGTGTTGGATGAAGACCATTATGATTTAGAGAAGATCAAAGACCGGATTCTGGAGTACTTGAGCGTCAGGAAACTGAACAAACAGATGAAAGGGCCGATACTCTGCCTGGTCGGTCCGCCTGGGGTGGGAAAGACCTCCCTGGGTAAGTCGATCGCCCGGGCGATGAACCGAAAGTTTGTGAGGATTTCCCTCGGGGGCGTTCGAGACGAAGCGGAGATACGGGGGCATCGCCGAACCTATGTGGGGGCCATGCCGGGGCGTATCCTGCAAGGTCTCAAGCAATGCGGGACCAACAACCCGGTATTCATGATGGATGAGGTGGACAAGGTGGGGGCCGATTTCAGGGGAGACCCGGCGGCGGCCCTGCTGGAGGTCCTCGATCCGGAACAAAATGTTGCATTTAGTGACCACTATCTGAATGTGCCCTTTGACCTGTCCCGGGTCTTTTTCATCACCACGGCGAATGTGGCCGACCCGATTCCTTCTGCGCTGAAAGATCGGATGGAAATCCTCGAACTGGCGGGATACACGGAAGAAGAAAAGATCGTTATCGCCCAACGGTTTTTGATTCCCCGTCAGGTTCGGGAAAACGGGATGAAAGAAGAACAGGTCCGGGTGGGGACCCACGCCCTTCGGGAGATCATCACCCAATATACGCTGGAAGCGGGTTTAAGAAACCTGGAACGGGAAATCGCCGCCATCTGTCGCAAGGGGGCCCGAAACCTGGCCGAAGAGAAGTCGGGTCCCTTTGTCGTGGATCGTCGAAATCTTCACAAGTATCTGGGAATTCCCAAATACTTGCCCGAGTTGGAGCAAGATTTTCACGAAATCGGTGTGGCCACCGGCCTCGCCTGGACTCAAGCCGGCGGGGAGACCTTGTATGTGGAGGCCTCGGTGATGAAGGGCAAGGGCGAGCTTACCTTGACCGGACAGCTTGGGGAGATCATGCAGGAGTCGGCCCGGGCGGCCGTCTCTTATGCCCGAGCGAATGCCCGGAGCCTGGGGATTCGGGCCACTTTTTATCAGGACATGGACATTCATATCCATGTCCCTGCCGGGGCGATTCCCAAGGATGGGCCGTCAGCGGGGGTGACCATGGCCACGGCCCTTATTTCGGCCCTGAGCAAAAGGTCCGTGAGCAGAGACGTGGCCATGACCGGCGAGATTAGTTTGCGGGGGCGGTTGCTACCCGTGGGGGGGGTGAAGGACAAGGCCTTGGCCGCCCTTCGAGCAAAGGTCAAAATGGTAATCATTCCCAAAAAGAACGAGAAAGACCTGTCGGACGTACCCAAGCATGTACGGCGAAAACTCTCCTTTGTTACGGCCAATCATATAACGGACGTTCTCGAGCACGCCTTACGACCCAAACCGGCCGGCAAGAAACAGGCGAACCGTCGGGCGGCCCGATGAAACTCTTGGCCGTAGATACGTCGACCCATACGGAAGGTGTCGCCGCTTTGGACGGGGATACGGTCCGAGCGGTCATTCACACCACCGGTCCCAAGACCCATGCCAAACGCCTCATGACCACCGTGGATACCGCACTGAAATTGGCAAACATGACCCTGGACGATTTTGACGGGTTTGCCGTCACGACGGGACCCGGCAGTTTCACGGGGCTTCGCATCGGTATCAGTGCGGTGAAGGGATTTGCCGTGGCCACCGCAAAACCGGTTGCCGGTGTGTCTACCCTGGAGGCCTTGGCCAGGCAGTTTCCCGGTTTTCCAGGAAAGATCTGTCCAATCCTCGATGCGCGGAAGGGCCAGATATATTCGGCTCTTTACCGGTTCGGAGAAAAAGGGGATCGGCGGGTCCTCAAGTCGCCCTGTGTGGTGGACCCGGAAACCTGGCTGCAATCAGTTGATCCGCCGTGCCTCTTCGTAGGCGATGGTCTACTGGTTTACCGAGACTTGGTGGCGCAAAAACTGGGCGATGCCGCCCAATTCGCCCCGCCCTGTTTGAACAGCCTCAATGCCTGTGTCGTTGGACAAATGGGGATGACGGAGGTCGCGTTGGGAAATGCCGTGGACGTCAACCAGTTGTCCCCGCAGTATATTCGCAAGTCTGACGCCGAGATCAAGTTGAAGAAGGCACAGGTGGGCGCTTCAAACCGACAACCGTCGTGAAACCCGAGACCTTTCCGGGCGGTGGGTTTGGGCATGGTCTTTCGTTGACAAACCGCGCAAAAAGACTATAATTTCTAGAAATATGCACACATCCACAGACCGTGTAAAATCAATACACAAAAAGATACCGATCGCCCGGGAGGCGCTGCCGTTCATTCTGGTGCCGGCGTTGGTGAGTATCTATTTGTCGGCCCTGGGGTTTCAGGTTGTCGCCTTGGTATTCCTGCTTCTGGCCGGGTTTATCGCTTTCTTTTTTCGCAATCCCGAGCGGGTAGTACCTCAAGAAGCAGGGGCGGTGGTGTCTCCTGCGGACGGAAGGATCGTTACCGTCGACATGGTCGATGATCCGGCCGGCGATTTCCACGGGATGCGCAAAATCAGCATCTTTATGTCCGTATTCAATGTGCACGTAAACCGGGTGCCGATGGATGCCACGGTGACGAAGATCTCCTACCATCCCGGTAAGTTCCTGTCGGCCAATTTGGATAAGGCCTCGATGGACAACGAACGGAACATGCTTTTTTTGGATACGCATTATGGTGCACAGATAGTCGTGGTTCAGGTGGCGGGACTGATCGCCCGTCGAATTGTGTGTAAAATCGAAAAAGGCGATCAGGTTCATCGGGGTGACCGTTTCGGTTTGATCCGCTTCGGCTCCCGACTCGATGTCTACCTTCCAGCGGAGACCACCCCCGCGGTCTCCGTGGGAGAAAAAGTGACGGCCGGTGCTTCCAGGCTGGGGTTTATAAATTAGGGACAGGCTCCCGGAAGTCGCTCACCCAAAGCTTTGGACTGCGTTCGAATGCGCGCAATATATTTTGGGGACACCGCGCCATGTTTGAGAGGGCGAAGGACGAACGATGAGTAAAAAGAAAAAGAAAAAGAAGGCGAGATCGCAACGAGGCATTTTCATCCTGCCCAACCTGTTCACCTCGGCCAATCTTTTTTGCGGATTTTATGCGATTGTAGCGGCCATTCAAGGGTCTTTCGTCGTCAGTGCCGTGGCCATCATGCTGGCCGCCGTCTTTGACGGCCTGGATGGTAAGATTGCCCGGGTGACCGGCGCGGTGAGCCAATTCGGTTTGGAATATGATTCGTTGAGTGACGCCGTTTCTTTCGGTGTGGCCCCCGGTGTGTTGGTATATGTGTGGGCCCTGGAACCGTTCGGTCGGGTGGGCTGGTTGGCCGCCTTCGTATTCGTCGCCTGCGGTACCCTGCGGTTGGCTCGATTCAATACGCTGGCCGGACGGGTAAGCGGCACCTATTTCATGGGGTTACCCATTCCCGCGGCGGCGTTTATGGTGGCTTCCACGGTCCTGGTTTTCGATCGCTTCGGCGGAACGGGGACGTCCAAACACGTGACCATTCCGGTGATGATATATGTGTTGTCCTTTTTGATGGTGAGTACCATCAAGTACTATAGTTTCAAACGGATGTCTCTGTTTAAAGAGATGAAATTCAACGTCCTGGTGCTGGTGGTGCTGGTGTGTATCGTCATTGCCGCGGAACCGAGCATCAGTTTCTTTTTGATCATGCTCGCCTATATCCTTTCCGGTCCCCTGTCGGTTTTCTGGTTGCGACGCAAGAAGCCCGCCGATGAGATGGTTTCTGAATACGGGGACGACGTTTCATCCGGGGGGTCTTTGTAACATGTCTCAAACCATTTCGGAAAAAATCCTGGCCGCTCACGCGGGAAGGCAGAGCGTTGCCGCCGGAGAATTGCTCAACGTCCCCATTGATTTGGCTCTGGCCAATGATATCACGGCCCCCATTGCGATAGAACTGTTCGAAGGGTCCGGTGCCGCGTCGGTTTTTGATCGGGAACGGATCGCCTTGGTCCCCGACCACTTTGTGCCCAACAAGGATATCCGTTCGGCGAAGCAGGTCCAAACCATGCGGGACTTTGCCAAGAAATATGATATCCCCCATTTTTTTGAGTTGGGGGAGATGGGAATCGAGCACGTCTTGTTGCCCGAGCAAGGGTTGGTGGGGCCGGGAGATGTCGTGATCGGTGCAGATAGTCACACATGTACCTATGGCGCTTTGGGGGCCTTTTCCACCGGTGTGGGGAGCACGGACATCGCTGCGGCCATGATCACCGGCGAGGTCTGGTTCAAGGTCCCGGACACGATAAAATTTACGTATACCGGAACGCCCGGAAAGTGGGTGTCGGGCAAGGACCTGATCCTTTTTACCATCGGCGATATCGGTGTGGACGGCGCGACATACAAGGCCATGGAATTTACAGGGCAGGCCATACATGCACTGCCCATGTCCGATCGGTTTACCATGAGCAACATGGCCATCGAAGCGGGGGCAAAGGTCGGTATCATTGTTCCCGACCGGGTTACGCTCGATTACGTCGAGGGTCGGGCCCAGCGGCCGTATACGGTTTACGAAAGTGATCCCGACGCCGACTATGTTCGGGAGATCTCTTATGATGTATCCGACATTGAACCCCAAGTCGCGTTTCCCCATCTTCCCGGCAATACCCGCGGGATTTCGGCGGTCGGCGAGGTTTTCATCGATCAGGCGGTTATCGGATCCTGTACCAACGGTCGGATCGAGGACCTGCGGACTGCAGCCGGAATTCTCCGCGGACACAAGGTGGCCAAGGGCGTTCGCCTTATTGTTATACCCGGATCACCCCAGGTCTATCGAGATGCCTTGGCGGAAGGTCTTTTAGAAATCTTCTTGGATGCCAAAGGCATCGTAAGTCCCCCCACGTGCGGACCATGTCTGGGCGGTTTCATGGGGATCCTGGGGCCGGGAGAACGGGCCATCGCCACCACCAACCGCAATTTTGTGGGCAGGATGGGCGACACCCGCAGCGAGGTTTATCTGGCCAATCCGGCGGTAACGGCGGCGTCTGCGGTGTTGGGGCGTATCGGAAGTCCGGAGGAGTTATAACCACGGATCCACAATTTATTGGTCGACGACGGGGGCGGTTTGCCCCCTTGTATTTCAGACCCTCCCTACGCAACGGACGCGGACGGCCCATCAAACAGAGACGAAGTGACAGGGTGGCAGCGGTCGAGGGGGGGAAATGTGAGGGGAAAAGGCATGGCGATAGAAGGCAAGGCCTGGAAATTCGGCGATAACGTCGATACGGATGTGATTATTCCGGCTCGATATCTGGTCACAACGGACGCAAAAGAGCTCGGGCGCCATTGTATGGAAGGCGTGGATGCCGCCTTTCCACAGAAGATAGCCCCCGGCGATATGATCGTGGCGGGGGAAAATTTTGGTTGCGGATCCTCCCGAGAACACGCCCCCATGGCGATAAAAGGGGCGGGCATTTCTTGCGTGGTGGCGGAGAGCTTTGCGCGGATTTTTTTTCGCAATGCCTTTAACATGGGCCTTCCCATATTTGAGGCCGCCGGGGTGAATACGGGGATTGCCAACGGGGATCTCGTATCCGTGGATGAAGAGACCGGAAAAATAACCAACATCACCCAGTCAACGGAATTTGCGGCCAGTCCGATCCCCCCGTTTATGCAACAGCTTCTGGATGCGGGGGGCCTGATGGCCTACGTGTTGAAGCGAAAGTAGGCCGTAGGGAGACGGTATTATGGATGAAACATATACGATTGCGGTGGTGGCCGGAGATGGTACCGGACCGGAGGTGGTGGCGGAGGGGCTGAAGGTCCTCGATGCGGTTTCCCGACGGTACGGGTTTGGGCTTCACTTGGAGCACTTCCCTTTGGGGGGTAAACACTACCGGGACACCGGTCAAACGCTCCCCGATGACATCCTGGGAGAAATCAGACAGACCGATGCCATTTATCTGGGAGCTATCGGAGACCCTGCGGTGCCACCCGGTGTGTTGGAGCAGGGCGTACTCCTGAAACTGCGGTTTGAACTCGACCAATACATCAACTTACGTCCCATAAAGCTCTATCCGGGGGTGGAAATTCCCATCAAGGACAAGGGGCCGGAGGCGATCGACTTCGTCGTGGTTCGCGAAAATACGGAAGGTCTCTATGCCGGTACGGGCGGTATCATCCGCAAAGGGACACCCCACGAAATCGCCATACAGGAGTCGATCAGTACGCGCATGGGTGTGGAACGATGTGTGCGCTACGCCTTCGACGTGTGCCGGAAACGGCGGAAAGCGAGAAAGCTTACCCTCTGTGGCAAGACCAACGTGTTGACCTATACATTCGATCTTTGGCAACGAACGATGGATGACGTGTCGGCCGCATATCCGGAAATCGAAACAGACTATGCCCACGTAGACGCTTTGTGCATGTGGATGATCAAGAACCCTGAATCATTCGACGTGATTGTGACGGAAAACATGTTCGGGGACATCATCACGGATTTGGGCGCCATTTTACAGGGAGGCATGGGTGTGGCCGCCGGGGGCAACATCAACCCGGAAGGGGTTTCCATGTTCGAGCCCATTGGGGGGTCGGCGCCCAAGTATACCGGAAAGAACATCATCAATCCCATCGGTGCGGTACTGGCCGCGAAACTGATGCTGGAAACACTGGGACAGCCATCGGCGGCGGCCCTCATCGAGCAAGCCGTAGAAAAGGTGCTTCGATACGACGTGAAAGACACCAGTGCCGGCAAGATGGGCTGTTCGACATCCCAGGTGGGGGATTTGATTGTCGATTACATTGAGCGGGCCGCCGACTAGGGTACCATAGTCGGCCCGAAACAGAGCCGAATCGGATCGTCGATGCCGCGAAATCGTTTCTCCCGCAGTTGCCGAGGAAAAAGGAGGTTGGGGCTATGAGTCAGTTATTTAATGTTGCCGTTGCGGGTGCCACCGGTGCGGTGGGCAACCAGATGATCACCTGTTTGGAGGAGATGGATTTTCCCGTGAAGAGCCTGAAACTCCTGGCGACAGCCAAATCGGCGGGGCGGAAACTCCTCTTCAAGGGGCAAGAAGTCGTGGTCGAGGAACTGACCGAAACCGCCTTCAAAGGTGTGGATATGGCCATCTTCTCGGCCGGGGGTGGCACCAGTGAGCGATTTGCGCCGCTGGCCGCCGGGGACGGATGTGTGGTGGTGGACAACTCTTCAGCCTGGCGTATGGATCCGGATGTTCCGTTGGTGGTTCCAGAGGTAAACCCCCATGCGGTTGCCGGATATACCAAAAAGGGCATTATCGCCAACCCGAATTGTTCAACGATCCAGATGATTGTGGCGCTGGCCCCTTTGCACCGAAAATTCGGTATCCAGAGGATCGTGGTATCCACGTATCAAGCCGTGTCCGGCACGGGGAAAAAGGCCGTCGACGAACTCCGGGACCAAACCCGGGCCGTTCTGGATGGTCAGGAACCGAGCAACCGGGTCTATCCTCACAGGATCGCCTTTAATTGTTTGCCTCACATCGATGCCTTTCTGGAAAGCGGGTACACGAAAGAGGAGATGAAGATGGTCAACGAGACCCGCAAGATATTGGAAGATGACAGTATCCGGATTACGGCGACCACCGTGCGGGTTCCTGTTTTCTACGGACATTCCGAGTCCGTAAACGTGGAAACCAGGGATCCGATCCCCCCACAAGATGTGCGACGCTTGTTGGACAGCGCCCCGGGGGTTACCGTGGTGGACAACCCGTCGGAAAACCGTTATCCTTTGGCCGTCGATGCAGCCGGCAAGGATGACACGTTTGTGGGCCGTATTCGGGCCGACGAGTCGGTGGCCAACGGCATTAACATGTGGGTGGTTTCAGACAACATCCGTAAGGGGGCGGCAACGAACGCTGTACAAATCGCCCAAATTCTGGCCCGGGACTACCTGGGGTAGATGGCTGTAAACTATTTTCACTGCGTCGCCGGCGGGAAAAGCCGTGGTTGGACGCATACCTGGGATTGAACGGGTGTGGAACGGATACCGATTACCAAAGAGGGATATGCAGCCCTCAAAAAAGAATTGGAGCGCTTGAAATCCGTGGAACGGCCTTCCGTAATTCGGAGTATAGAAGAGGCCCGTGCTCATGGGGACCTTTCTGAAAACGCCGAATACGATGCGGCCAAAGAACGGCAGGGCTTTGTCGAGGGAAGAATCGGGGAGCTGGAGCACAAGATTGCCAAGGCGGACGTGATCGATCCCAAGACGGTGAGCACCGAGTCGGTGGTCTTTGGGTGCACCGTGGTGTTGGAAAACCTGGATACCGAAGAGGAGGTTCGATACCAACTGGTGGGGGTGGACGAATCCGATGCGGCCCAAGGCCGGATTTCCGTTGTGTCGCCCTTGGGTCGGGCGATGATCGGTAAGAAGGCGGGCGATGAAATCGTGGTTCAGGCGCCCGGGGGCAAAAGGGAGTTCGAGATTATCGATATCCTGACGTCATAGACGTGAAAGGGCGAATTCATGAAGCGGCGGTTTATTGTATACATGTTCTTGTTTGTCGGCCTGATATGCGGCTGTGCCGGTCACCGGCGACAAGTGGTTCCCGCCAAGATGCCGGAGGCGTTCCCCAACGCCACCAAAGTGGCCGGGGCCACCGTTGCCGCCAGGGCGTTCGACGATGCCGGTGAAGCCAAACAGGCCTTTGGCTGGGACATTCGGGGTGCCGGGCTCTATCCCGTGCAGGTGATTTTCGATAATCTGGGCACACACGCGCTGGAGGTGGATCCGTCTCAGACCTTCCTGATCGATCAAGACCAGAATCTTTGGTCGATACTCGATTCGTCATTGGCTTACCAACGGGTGGCGGACAAGACGGAGGTCGGCCGTATCGCCAAGTCGGCGGTCAAGCCGGGTATCTTGGCGGGCGCCGCCGGTGCTATCTTGGGTGCGGCCATCGGTATCGTAAGCGGTCAAAATGTAGGGGAAGCCGCCGGAAAAGGGGCGGCCTTGGGAGCGGCCGTCGGTGCCACCGTCGGCGGGGCGAACGCCGCGGGATCCCGGGAGGCCAGATCGGCCATATCAGAGGATCTGGAAGCCCGGTCTTTGAGCAATAAACCGATTTTACCGCGATCGATCGCCCATGGGTTCATATTTTTTCCCGGGGAGGCCCAAGGCGCGCAAGAGTTGCGACTCCAATTGCGCGACGTGGAAAGCGGTGCGCTCTATATGGTCCGCCTTGCCCTATAGACTCGTTTCCTTGTCCCAGGGCTCGGTTGACAAGTTGGTATTTGTGGATATAATAAAACTGTCGATTCAATCAAAAAGTCGATCAAGTTGGGACGTTTTTGCTGTCAGGCGCCATGTTTATAGGCATCCTTTCCGGGAGTGTTTCGACTAACGGCATAACTATACAGGTTTTTTAAGGCGGTAGATATTGGGAGGATATTTGAATGGCTCGTATTACGGTGGAAGATTGTCTGAGGCGGGTTCCCAACAGCTATATGCTGGTGCATTGCGCGGCCAAGCGGGTGCGGCAGATGCGAGAGGGGGCACAATACCTGGTGCATTCTCCAAAGAATGAGGACATTGTCGTTGCCTTGCGGGAAATCGCCGCAGGGAAAGTACGTTTCGCAGAAACCCCGGACACTCCCGAAACTCCCGAAACTCCCGACGAATTGGAAGCATAACCTCTCCCGATGTCTCGATACAGAGACCGTTCTATGCGACGGGCCGTGGGTCGGGCACTCCATGACTATGAGATGATTACCGACGGCGATCAGGTCGCCGTCGGTCTGTCCGGTGGCAAAGACAGCTTGGCCCTGATGTGGGCGCTTCGAGAACGCTTAAACCGCATACCCATTCGTTATTCGCTTCTGGGTGTCTATATCGATTTGGGGTTTCCGGAAAGTCCGTCCCGGCAGATCTCGGACTATTGCCGTGAGATGGCGTATCCCCTTCAGGTGGAATACACCGATTGCGGGGTTCGCGGTCACAGTGCTGAAAACAGGGAAAATCCGTGTTTCCTCTGTTCCCGGCTTCGGAGAAAACGGCTTTTTGAAGTTGCCGACCGGTTTGATTGTAACAAACTGGCCCTGGGTCACACCATGGACGACATCATTGAAACCCTGTTCTTGAATATGTGCTATGGTGGGGAAATCAGTACCATGGTACCCTGCCAACCTTTCTTCGGCGGTAGACTGACGGTCGTTCGCCCCCTGGCGTACGTGGAGGAAAAGGAGATTCATCGGTTCGCCAAGGATCATGGATTTCCGGACATTTCCAATCCATGTCCCACAGCCAAACATTCGAAACGGTCGGAGATCAAGGAGATGTTGGAAACCCTGTATCAACGGAACAATAAGATCAAAGGGAATCTGTTTCGTGCCATGAGCCGGGTCAAGCCTGAATATCTCCTGAAGGGATGACCCCCAAATCCCGGACTTGAGTTTTCCAGCACTTCGCCGGTCTAATCGAGCGATTTCCAGGGTTTCTCCGCTCGATGGTCACAGTAAGCCGTGGGCTCGTTTCCTTTTCTAAAAACGGCTGTAACCGCACGGGGACAGTTGGGAGAGGCCAGCAAACCCGAATCGGCGTCCATTTGTACCTGCACCACCCCTTCGGGCAGATCGAAGTTTTCATAAGGCAAATCGGTCAGGAGTTGCTCGATAAAATCGATCCAGATCGGCAGCGCCGCCCGTGCCCCCGTTTCGTTTCTGCCCATCGTTTTGTGATCGTCCAGGCCCACCCAGACCCCCAGGGCAATGGCGGGTGAAAAGCCGACAAACAAGGCATCTCGAAACTGATCGGTCGTGCCGGTCTTCCCAGCCAACGGTCTGTCCAGGGATAGCGCCTTTCTACCGGTTCCCTCCTGAATCACCGCGATCAACATGTCGGTGACCACTGCCGCGCCCTCCGAACTCATGACGGCTTGTTTCACCGGCGTTTGTCTCCAGACATTTCGCTCTTGTCGATCCAGAACCTCGGTAACGCCGTAAGGCCTAATCCATATCCCGCCTCTGGGAAACGTGGCATATGCTGCGGTGAGCTCGAGGAGGGTGACCTCGGACGTACCCAGGACCAAAGACAAATCAGGGGCCAACGAAGTGGTGATTCCCATCTTGTGGGCGAAGTCGACGGCCGTGACCGGGCCCAGTCTATGTAACAGCCGCACGGCCGGGATATTTTTGGACAATGCCAAGGCCTTGCGGATGGTGATTTCTCCCATATACTTTTGAGAAAAGTTGGTAGGCGTCCAGTCTTGGTTTTTTACGCCGCTTTTGTAGGCCACGGGCGCATCCCAGAGCATATCGTTTTGAGAAAACCCTTTTTCTACGGCCAGGGCGTACACGAGTGGTTTAAAAGCCGACCCGGGTTGCCGGAGTGCCATCGTGGCGCGATCAAAAGGGCTTTGGTCGTAATCCCTGCCGCCCACCAATGCCAAGATCTCGCCGCGATTCACATCCAGGCAGACCAATGCCGCTTGGAGACGATCATCCGACAGACCCCGGCGCTTCATGCGTTCCGCCAAATTCCGCACGCCCCTGTGAACCGCCCGTTCCGCGGCTTTTTGCATGGTGTAGTCCAGGGTCGTATAAATGGATAGGCCCTGCTTGTAGAGGGCGGTTTCGCCCAACTCCCTTTCCAATAATCGAGTGATGTGGGCCACAAAATAGGGTGCCTTGGGCCGTCTCTCTTTTCGGGGGGCCAGGCGGACCGGGGCGGCTTTGGCCGAGTCGAGTCGAGCTTGACTTATCACCTGATTGGCGGCCATTTGATGCAATACGATGTTGCGGCGTTTCTTGGCCAACGGCTTGTTCACCAAAGGGGAATAGCGGGAAGGGGATTTGGGCATGCCGGCGATAAGCGCCGATTCCTCCAGCGTAAGGTCCGCCACTGTTTTTCCAAAAAATATTCTCGCGGCGGCCTCCACACCGTAGGCCCCGCTACCGAAATAGATCTGGTTTAAATAGAGTTCCAGAATTTCGTCTTTCGTGTAGCGCCGCTCTATCTGGAAAGCCAAAAAGGCCTCCTTGAGTTTGCGCAAAATCGTCTTTCGCGGTGTCAGGAAGAGCGTTTTGGCCAGTTGTTGGGTAATCGTGCTTGCCCCTTCCACATAATCGCCGGCCATGATATTTCGTATGACGGCCCGCATGATGCCTTGTACATCCACGCCGGGGTGATCATAGAATTTGGCGTCTTCGGTAGCCAAGATCGCCTTTTTCAGCTGCCATGGCATTACATCCAACGGCACGGGCTGACGTTTTTCGGTGAATAACTCGGAGAGCAGTTCCTTGTCCGCCGAATAGATTCGCGTAATCGCTGCGGGCTGAAATGCCTCTAAACTCTCTATTTGAGGCAATTCACGGGTGAGAGCCAACATAAACCCCAGGCCGGTTCCCAGAAGGATCGCCAAGGTGAGCCCCAACACGCCGTAAAGGATATCTGGTCGCCTGATTCGCATTTGCTGTTAGTGCACCTCGTATGTCTCTTTAACCCCGCAGTCTTGCATATCTTCTCCGCCGGGACAACCGGATTTAGGGAAAGCCCATGCGATGTAAAGAGGGTCCCCGGATGGGGTGTAAAAAGGTTGATTTTCAAGCGTGTCCAATATAGGGGTTACATGATAAAGATATGGTGAAAACGCGCAATAATGAGGCCTGTCCGTTATGTCACGAAACGGCGGTTTGCGTTGTAGACAAAGACCCCCGGCGGGAATATCTCTTTTGCCGCAATTGCAAATTGATATTTGTCCCCAGCGTCTATTTTCTTTCCCCGCAAGCCGAAAAGGAGCGCTATGATTTGCATGTCAACAGTCCGGAAGACATAGGCTATCGGCGCTTTCTGGGGCGGTTGTTCCATCCCATGGAGAAGATTCTTTCGCCTGCCGGCCACGGTCTCGACTTTGGTTCCGGGCCGGGACCCACCTTGTCGGTCATGTTCGAAGAAGCGGGCCATTCGGTGGCGGTTTATGACCGCTTTTATGCGCCCGACCCTCAGGTGTTCGGTCAACAGTATGATTTTATTACGGCGACCGAGGTTTTGGAACATTTGCAGAATCCCCGAGAGGAATTGAACCGGCTGTGGCGATGCCTGAAGCCCGGAGGGTGGTTCGGCGTTATGACCCAGCTGGCACTGGGACCGGATCGGTTTTCCCGCTGGCACTACAAACAGGATCCCACACACCTGCGCTTCTTTTCCCGAGCTACGGTGAGATGGATGGCCGATCAGTGGAACGCGGCGCTCCGGTTTGTTGCCGCCGACGCCTTTTTATTTCACAAGCCTCCCGGGATGCAGAGATGAAAGAGAGTCTTCAGGCGGGATTGAACTTTGGGCTGACGTCCGGCGTGATTACCACCTTGGGATTGATGGTCGGTCTACACTCAGGCACGCATTCCAGCCTCGCCGTGATCGGCGGCATTTTGACCATCGCCATAGGGGATTCCATGTCGGATGCTCTCGGCATGCATATCAGCAAAGAAGCGGAAAACATCTATTCCGAAAAGCAGCTATGGACGGCCACGGCGGCCACCTTGATTTCTAAGTTCGTCATGGCCGCCACGTTTATCATCCCCGTGCTTATCTTTGAACTGGGGGTGGCCATTGCGGTCAGTATTTTTTGGGGGCTGAGTGTGCTCACCGCGCTGAGTGTTTACCTTGCCCGGGCACAACAGGGTCGAGTGGTCAAGGTCGTAGGTGAACACCTGGGCATCGCTTTGGTGGTTATTGGTCTCACCCATTACGCCGGGGTCTGGGTGGCCCGGACCTTCATGTGAAAGAGACCCGCGAGGCCCTAGACAGGAAGAAAGAAAAGCCGATGAAGTTGGCGATCAGTGGAAAAGGGGGCGTAGGAAAAACAACGATTGCCGCCTTGTTGATACGGGCGTTGAACGAAGAGGGGCGACAGGTTCTGGCTATAGACGCCGATCCTGACGCCAATCTGGCTGCCGGCCTCGGTATTGCCGACGGGGAGTCGATCGTGCCGATTTCGGCGATGAAGGAGCTGATCGAAGAACGCACGGGAGCCAAAGGGGGATCCATGGGCTCGTTTTTCAAATTGAACCCCAAGGTGGATGATTTGCCGGAAAAACTCTCCGTTCGGATGGAAGGTATCCGGCTGATGCGTCTGGGCGGCGTAAGCAAAGGGGGTGGCGGCTGTATCTGTCCGGAAAGCACGATGTTAAAGGCGCTGGTGACCCACGTTCTGCTGGCCAGAAACGAGGTGGTGGTCTTGGATATGGAGGCGGGTATCGAACATCTGGGCCGGGGTACGGCCTCGGCGACAGACAAACTCATCGTCGTCGTGGAACCGGGTCGCCGAAGTATGGATACCGCCCGAAACATTCAGAGGCTGGCCGGGGAGATCGGCCTTCGCCAGGTCTTCCTGGTGGGAAACAAGGTCCGCGGTGAACGGGACCGACGCTTTTTAAAAGAAAACATTACGGGAATGACGTGGCTGGGCTTTTTTCCATATGACGAACAAATTATTGATGCCGATCTGCAAGGGCGATCTCCCTATGACACCGACTCTCTTGCCAAGGAGGAGATTCGTCGGATGGTGGCACGGTTGTAAACCCCAACATCGGGAGGAGCGGCAAATTATGTCGACGGAACATCTGATTTTGGGAAGTACCCGGGATTTTATCACCGGCGAGGTCATTGCCGACACCCACGATGAGCGGGCCAGACAAAAGATCGCCCGGTTGCTGGTGGACGACAAAGGCTTTTCAAAAGACGATGTCGACGTTCGGCGTAAGATACACCTGAAAGTCGATGGGGCCGCCGCCACCGTTACCGTGGATTTCGTCCTGCAAGTCAGGGAAGTGTTTTTTGCCGTTATCATCTTCGGACCCGGATCCCTGGTGAGCCGTGAGCGGCCGGCGCTGGCAGCAGCCAGGCTCCTGGATTCCTATGTGATTCCTTATGCTGTGGTGACGAACGGTCAAGACGCGGAACTTTTGGAGACCGCCACCGGCACGGTCGTGGCTGAAGGGCTGGCGGCAATTCCATCCAAAGATCAGGCGGAGGCGTGGATGCAGGGCTTCACCTTGGGGAGGCTTTCGGAATCCCGACTGGAAAAGGAGCGTCGGATTCTCTTTGCCTTCGACGTTTTGGCTGAAAAGGAATGCGATGAATACACCTGCCGACTGTGACGATCCAGGATGGACAGGGCTAAGGGCAAATGAATGGATGAGTATGAGGCAATGATGGGAAAACTGGTTATCGTCCGACATGGCGAAAGTCTTTGGAACCTGGCCAATCGATTTACCGGCTGGGTGGATGTGGATCTATCGGAAAACGGTGTGGCCGAGGCCCAAAAGGCGGGACACCTGTTGGCAGCCGAAGGAATCGTATTTCATGCCGCCTTTACGTCGGTACTCAAACGGGCCATCCGGACGCTGTGGATCATATTGGACGAAACGGATCTGATGTGGATCCCCATCCGGTCGGCTTGGCAACTGAACGAACGACATTATGGGGCCCTACAGGGGCGCGACAAGGCGGAAACCGCCCGGGAGTACGGGGATGACCAGGTTCACCTATGGCGGCGCAGCTATGCGACCCCGCCGCCGCCCCTTTCCGAAGAAGACCGGTTCGCGCTGCAGTCGGACCCCCGCTATGCGGATTTAAGAAAAGAGGATCTTCCGACTTGTGAGTCTCTCAAAGACACCCTGAATCGGGTGCTGCCATACTGGCATCAGGTGATTGTTCCCGAACTCAAAATGCAAAAGGATATCATTATCTCGGCCCACGGAAACAGCATCCGCGCCCTGATCAAACACCTTGACGGTATTTCCGACAGCGACATTGTGGGGCTCGAAATCCCCACCGGCGTACCATTGGTCTACGAGTTGGATGCCGAGCTGCGTCCAACACAGAGTGCCTACCTGAAATGAGAATCCGGACGGCGGGACGGTGCGGGAAGGAATTTCGTTGAACGAGGGCCTACACGGATGGCGTCCACCTTCCTTTCGGGAACCGCCTGCCGGATTTCTTGACGTTTCCTTGTGTGAAAAGCGACAGTTGGTCTAGACAGGGATATCCAGGATTTCCAGGCCGACCAGGTAATGCCCCTTGAAACGGCCCTGTTCGTCCTTGGTAATTTCACTTATCTGGGTTTCCAGACACGTGGGAGGAGAAGAAGAATCGGAAGAATAATACTTGATGGCGCGGACATCGCCTTCATTCAGCCAAGGTAAAATATCGGAATCCTGCTTGATGAGCAGGTGGGGTTTGGAGGCCACGTTCCAGAGTTTGAATTGGTAGGCAAGCTGAAGACCGTCCACCGATAACTCGGCGCTGTGGAAGTCTCCTGATGGCGCTGGGTAATAACAGGAACTTTTTTCCGGTCCGATTTTTGGTTTCACGGTTTCGTTCCGTCTTTGTATGGAAAGTTGTTCCGCCATTTCTTTTTGTTAACCTTGCATGAGTCCTTGTAAGCAAAATACATACCATTGGGTCTCCGGGCGAGGGCTCCCCATGGCACCCGAAAGAAGGCATCCATGTCGGTTCACGATCCGGTGAGGCAACGGCTGGCATTGGAGCAGTCGCTCCGGGGCGGGGGGCTCGGGTTTGCAGCCACATACATGGCCCTGGGAGACTTGTCCGATCTCTTAAAACGGTATCCCGCCGTGGCCGGCGCCGACACCCTCTCCGCGTGCCGGCAAGTCCTGGAAGCCCCTGATTTTGCAAGTCAAACCCAGGCGTTCTTTTTGTATAAAAGAGCCGCAGAGGCCCTGTCCTGCGTCATCACGGGC
Organism: uncultured Desulfobacterales bacterium; assembly: GCA_964440795.1. Lineage (GTDB taxonomy): Bacteria > Desulfobacterota > Desulfobacteria > Desulfobacterales. Next base: position 91,841 of record CAYTTQ010000002.1, read on the forward strand.
ACGAAGGGAACGGGCATCGGGGTCCGGGCACTGGAAACCGTTGAGGCGATTCTCGGAACTACGCAAGGCCATCCCCATCGGGCCTCCGCCGAGGCGATTGGTTCTCTTCCCCTGTCCGTTGCTCATCCGGAGATCGGTGCCGACGATTCAGCCGTCTTCCCGTGCGCCCAGTGGCGGGAGGTCCTGCAACAGGCCGGGGCCGATCCGGGTCAAGCGCCCCGTGTCCTGGGTCGGACCGTCGTGGTTGAAATGCCCCCACGTGATGAGGTCCTGGCAGTGAAATTGGCACGGAACGAAGACACGGCGAGGGCTGCGGTGACGGAGGCGCTCTGGATGGAGCGGCTGACTGCCGTTGCCGCGACTTTCCCGGTTCGATTTGACGTTCCTCGACCGATCCCGGTGAGGGGCAGCCCCGTTTTCCGGCTCGACACGGTGCCGTCGGTCCGGCTTCATCGAGATCTGAGCGCACTGCCTGTTCGGGCCATCGCCTTTGTGGCCCACCGAGACTATTTTGCCTATCCCAATGATCACCGCCCGGGCGGGCTGCCTAATCCCCGTATGTTGAAGGAGGTTATTTTCAGAAATGCCTGGTTGTTGGCCCGGTTGGCCGCCTTGGGGATGGTCCACACCGCCCCGATTCCGCTGTTTCACAATCGGGTCCAACGGGGCCGACGGCCCGATCAGGGTCTGTACGAATGGGAAAGAGGGGGCCGCTTGGACCGATGGCTGGCGTCCTGCCGGTACCCGAATTTCGGATCGACCGGTCTGCGGGACTTTGAACACGTGATGGCGTTTAGAGGATCCACACGAGACCTCTACGGCCATCTGGGTGCCCACCTGTTGAGTCTGTTTTTGACGGCGGGTAGCTATTTTCGCCACAAAGCGCCTCAAACACGAGGACTGGATGACCAAGGCAATCCGGTTGACGTGCGAGGGCTTTTTGACCCTACCTTGTTCGCGAAGTTGGTAGAAGGTGTTTTCATGTCATATTATGAAGGGTTTACCGGTTATCCCTTTAAGGCCAAGATGCCCGTAGATATGGAACGACTCGTTTCACGGATGATAGAGGAGATGGGCGTTGATCGGCATATGGAAGAAGTATTGCGGGTGGCGGATCAAACAGAAATGTCCCACGAGGCCTTCCGGGAATTTCTCGGTCGACGGGGCTATACCCGGGAAGCGATACGCAGGGAGACAAAAGGAGTCCGGGATATTACCGCCTATACGGGTCCTCATCTGGGCGGATTCAATGAAGGGATATCGCTTCCCGAACTAACTGAAACCGTTGGGACCATGGCCGCTCTGTGCATTGCCGGCCGATATCGATCAGAAACGCTCGGGGAGAAAGGCATCGCCGCCTCCCCAAGCAACTGACTCAAGTTTCGCACCCCCTATTCAAAGCGTTGCACTGGGTGCGAAACTTGAGAACTGAATTATCCCTGAGAACGAGCCTGGCGGGCGATTTCCAAGTACTTTTTAGCCTTTTCGTTTCCCAGTTGCGCCGCTTTTTCGAAATCCTCGATGGCCGGGTCCGAAGAACCGAGCTTCCATTTGGCGATTCCTCGTCCATAATAGGCGGAGGAATCGTCGCCGTTGAGTTCGGTCAACTTTTCAAAGTCGGCCAGCGCCGCCTTGATCCGTCCTGCGGCAAGATGGTCGATCCCGCGATTCAGATAGGCATCGGCAAAGTCGGAATTGAGTTTAATAGACTTCGTGCCGTCTTCGATGGCCTGATCATATTTGCCCATGGTCGCATAGAGGATGGCCCGATTATAATAGATAACAGCTTCTGTGGGGGTTAATTCCAGGGCCTTGGTAAAGTCCTCGAGCGCCTGATCGTGGTTTCCCAGTTTGAAATGGGCGATGGCCCGATGATGATGGGCAAGGGCATCTTCGGGTTGTATTTTGATGGCTTTCGAGCACGCCTTGATTTGATTCTTCCAGCGACTTAGTTGCTTCGGATCCGGCGCCGTTCGACCTTCGGCAGTAACCGGCTTCGGCTCTGAATTACCGGCGGCCGTTTCACCCGCAGGGTTTTCGTCATGCGTCGCTACGTCCTGCCGGGCCAACGCCGTGTCGGTATCGGCGGAGGCATCCAGCTGTTCCAAGGCCTTCCGGGCCGCTTGGGCCACCGATTTTTCCTCCACCATTTTTCCGTCTTTTTGGGTCATCACCACACCGATTGTGGATACCGACTTTTTCGGCGGCTGGGCCTGAACGATTTGAGCACGAGCGGCCGATTTGTCCATTTGCGGGGAATGCGCAGCGGGACCGGTTACACTGGCGGTCAACATGGAAAAAGGCATGGTCATCAAGGAGCCCATGAACGCCAAGACCAACACCACGGGCAGCGCGTAACCCAAAGCGCCGGTTGCCACGACTCCCATTTTTTCCCGCCGCGACGGCTGAAAGGTGATCTCCCCGGAATCTCGAAGGTTCTTATAAAGAAGGAAGGTATAAACGACACTGAACGGTACCATAAAAAGAGCCGCCAGTTGACCAACGACGGGTATGGTGGACAGTAACAGAGAAATAAACCAAACGGCCAGCAGTCTGACGGCGACCGCCACCCACTTGCCCTGGACGTAAGCCTTGCTCTTCAACAGGGCGTCCATGCCCCGGACATCCTCGTCCATGAAAACAAAGGGGGCGGCAAAGAACCACACGGTCAGAATGATGCCCGGAATAACAAAGAAGAGGTGGGCCCCCGTCAATATGATTCCCGTCAGGGTAGCCAACCATAGGTGCCCGAGGATCTTGGGTTTACCTCTCATAAAGGCCTCTTTTACGCCACAGCGCTCATCAATGACGGCCACCAGGAATGCCGACAACGCCCAGTTGGCGACCCATATGGCAGCCGTGATGCCCAAGAGCATACCACCGGCAGTGATTCCGGCCTTCAAGCCGGGAACGGATAATGCGACCATGAAGCCCAGTCCGAAAAACGGGGCAAAGGCCAGGGCGGGCAAGAGGACCGTGGCAAGGGCGATGAGTATGAGGGGTTTCATCCGTCGTTTGTATATGGCCCAGGTACGGGTGAGCAATTCTCGGATTCCTAATAGTCCCTCTGGAGACATCCCGATATTCATAATTCTTCCCCCTAGTGTCTGATTTTATCTTTCTTTTACGCTTTTCGATATTTCAGGGGTCAAACTTTAGGGTTCTTTTCAGAAATCGGGTACGGAAAGCGGCAAGTTGGCAACGAACTTTATCACAGATTTGTCAGATAATGCGTGGTGGCGTAACCTGAGCGAGGAGCTTTGGGACCGCTTCAAATTTCAAAGTCCCTAAAACTCGGCCTCAAGAGTCCCTAAATTCCGTTGGGGCTGTCTTTTCTGAGTTTGTTATCTGGGTCTTGCAACGTGCGAGGCGCGTTCGACGTCCACCCCGCCAACGGAATCAAGGGTCTCTAGAGGCCTCAGACAGTTAGGTCCATTGAAATTTGAAACGGTCCCAAAGCACGACCTTCTCAAACAGGACAACTCAAGTTCGTTTGCAGTCAGTCTCCGGATGTTTATTGAAAGTGTCACGAGCGCTTTGCATGAGTTGTTCGAGCGACCATTATGGACCTTTTGGGGCACCCATTTGAACAAGAGAGCGGCCCACGCAAGTGGGCAAATCATA
>CAYTTQ010000003.1:0-81762 GCA_964440795.1 uncultured Desulfobacterales bacterium
TCGCAGGCATAGCAGGCTATGTCGAGGTTTTGCGAGTGAGGTATCGGGCAAAGACTGGCGGAAGCCGAGATGGCAAAATGTGAAGTTATTTTTGCGCGAGCCCTAAGCCTGTGCGGTCTCCCAGCACGATTTCTGGTCTACAAATCGCTTCAGGAGTGAGTGGTTCATGGCATGGCCTGACTTATGGGTCACGATGTGTCCAATGATCGGCATGCCCAACATGGAAAGGTCTCCGATGCAGTCGAGTATCTTGTGACGGATCGGTTCATCGGCGTAGCGGAGTCCTTCGGGGTTCAAAATTTTGTCCTTGTCAATAACAACCGCATTGTCCAAAGATCCCCCTTTGGCGAAACCGTTTTTTTTCAGGTAATCCACTTCATGGAGAAAGCCGAATGTGCGCGCACAGCTTATTTCCTTTTCGAAGTGTCCGTTGTCCAAGGTGATGGAATAGGATTGGTTCCTGAGCAAGGGGTGGTCAAAATCGATAGTGCACGTAACTCTGGGGGTATCTGAGGGATAAAGTCCCACCTCCTTGCCGTTTTCAGCCATCTGTATCGGTTCTTTTACCACGAAATAGTGTCGTCTGGCCGATTGTATTTTGACCCCGGCCTGTTTCATCATGGTGGAAAAAGGTCCCGCACTGCCATCCATTATCGGCGCTTCGTAGGCGTCCATCTCCAGCAAGACATTGTCCACATGGAGACCGGCAAACGTCGCCATCAAATGTTCGATCGTAGAAACGATTACCCCGTCCGTCCCAATGGTGGTGGCCAAACTGGTATCAATGACATTGCGGAAGTGGGCACTAATCACCGGCTTGTGGGCCAGATCCGTACGGACGAACTTGATCCCGTGATTCACCGGCGCCGGTTTAATCGTTAGCGTGACTTTCCTTCCCGAATGTAGACCGATTCCCTCACACTGAACCGGCCGTTGTAACGTCCGCTGATACGTATACATGATAAGTCTTTATAATGGCCTGGCCCCGGGTTTGTCAAATAAAAACTCTATAAATCCCAGTATTTGATGGACACCCGGAAGCGTCGCAATGCACGTGCCACGGCGTTTTGTCACCTATCGGACCAGGCGAAAAAGAGTTAAGCCTTTGATATGTAACTATATGCGTATCCCATGCCCGGTCTTACCCCTTGCCGGCGCTTACCGCCCGATGCAAAAAAAACACATGTCCGCCTGTCGGTAGTGGGGTTTTTGCCACGCGTGGGGATCACCGTTCCGGCGGTAAGGCATCAAAAGTGCTTGATTTTATAAAGGCTGTCTGTTACATGACGCAATATTCCTAGGGGTCCTGCCGAAGATCTGTTTTTCATAGTCGGCAACGATGGCACTCAATCCCGTCTGTTCGTAAACCAGGGTTTGACAGACGTCGTTTTGCTGCCTGGTATCCGGTATCGTTTGTGCGCAAAGTTGGTTTACTCGTTTACTCTAAGCCAAGGGGGGAAAGGTGCTGGCCAAAGTCCTCAGCAGTGCCGTGCTTGGTGTGGATGCCTACATGGTGGAGGTGGAGGTTGATATCAAGCGAGGGCTGCCCAGCTTTCAAACGGTGGGTTTGCCCGAGACCGCGGTTAAGGAAAGTAAAGACCGGGTAAAATCGGCCGTCGGCAATTCGGGGTACAATTTCCCGGACGATCGGATCACCGTCAATCTGGCCCCTGCGGATATCAAGAAAGAAGGCACGGCCTTCGATTTGCCTATCGCACTGGGTATCCTGGCCGCAACGGGTATTATCTCTCAGGAGACCCTTTCGGATTATTTGATCTTGGGCGAGCTTTCTCTGGATGGCCGAGTAAAGCCGGTCAAAGGCTCTCTGCCGGTTGCATTGGCCGCCAGAGATGCCGGGTTTCGTGGGGTCATCGTCCCCGAAAAGAACGCTCCGGAAGCCGCCATTGTAAAGGAAATCGGCGTTTTTCCCGCGGTGACATTGGGGGCGTTGGTAGATTTTTTGTCTGCCCGTTGTGTCGTGGAACCGGTATCGTTCGATGTCAACACCCTTTTTGAGCAAATGCCGTGGCGGGATCTCGATTTTTCCGACGTCAAGGGACAAGAACACGTTAAACGGGCCTTGGAAGTTGCCGCCGCCGGGGCCCACAATCTGATTATGGTGGGTCCGCCGGGGGCCGGAAAGACCATGCTGGCGAAACGGATCGCCACCATCTTACCGAAGATGACCTTTCAAGAGGCCATAGAAACGACCAAGGTGTATAGCGTTGTGGGGTTGCTGAGGGAGAAGCAGGCGCTTGTCACTCGGCGTCCCTTTCGTTCGCCCCACCACACCATTTCCGATGCCGGTTTGATTGGTGGCGGACATGTTCCCCGACCGGGAGAGGTTAGCTTGGCCCATAATGGTGTCCTTTTCCTCGACGAACTGGCCGAATTCAAAAAAAACGTTCTGGAGGTATTGCGCCAGCCGATGGAGGACGGGGAAGTCACCATCGCCAGGGCCCTAAGCAGTATTACTTATCCGGCGAATTTCATGCTTGTGGCGGCCATGAACCCTTGTCCGTGCGGTTATTTTTCCGATCCCAATCACGAGTGTACCTGTTCCTACACGCACATCCACCGATATCGGTCGAAAGTTTCCGGTCCGCTCATGGATCGGATAGATATCCACGTGGATGTCCCGGCGGTACAGTATAAGGATTTGATTCACGGAGATAGTGCCGAAGGATCGGATAATATCAGACAACGGATCAACCGGTGCCGTGCCATTCAGGCCTCGCGGCTGAAAGGGACTCCGATCTTTTGCAACGCCCAGATGAGCAATCGGGATATCAAGCGCCACTGCGGCATAGACAAGCAGGGAGAGGACCTTTTGGAAACGGCCATTAACAAGCTGGGCCTGTCCGCTCGGGCCTTCAATCGCATCCTAAAGATCGCCCGCACTATTGCAGATCTCGAAGCAGCCCCCCGCATAGAGCCCCAGCACGTTTCCGAGGCCATTCAGTACCGAAGCCTGGATCGCGACAATCTGTCTGTGTGAGGGAGGCCGATCCCTCTATGTTCTCTTGTCGATGACCATAGAGGCTGTTTCTTCCTGACGATGAATGGATCCGGCTTCGACCAGCCATACTTGTGGGGTAATGCCCAGCGTGTCACGAATCTTCTTCCGGAGTTGATCCACCATGGATCGCTGTTTTTCCATTTTGTCGAAGAATATGTCTTCCGATACCTCGATGCGCAGTCCCAGGAGATCCTGGTGGTTTCTTTTCTCCACCACCAACTGATAAGCCGGTTCCACACCGAGTGCCGATTTCAATATCGCCCCCACCCTCTTGGGATAGACGTTGACTCCCTTGACGATCAAAATCTCGTCACACCGCCCGCCGACGCGGGACATGCGGGCCAAGGTGCGGCCACACGGGCAGGGTTTGGGGTCCAGGGAGGTCAGATCTCCGGTTCGAAATCGGATGATGGGGAAGGCTTCCTTGGTAATCGTGGTGAGGACCAACTCCCCCGTCTCATGGTCCGACAGGACTTCACGGGTGTCAGGATCGATAATCTCAGGAATGAAGTTGTCCTCGGCGATATGCATGCCTGCCTTATGGGGGCATTCACCGGCTACTCCGGGGCCCATGACCTCGCTCAGTCCGTAGTTGTCATAAGCGGTGATGTAGAGCCGTTCTTCGATGGCCCGACGGGTGGCTTCATGCCAGGGCTCTCCACCGAACAGCCCCTGTTTCAGGCTGAGCGTCTTGGGATCAATTTCCAATTCTTCCATTACCTGCGCGATCCGCAATGCGTATCCCGGCGTGGAAACCAAGGTGGTCGGTTTGTAGTCTCTTAAGATAGTGACCTGCCGTCGGGTATTTCCCACCGATGCGGGTACGACGGATGCCCGCAGCCGCTCGGCGCCGTAATGCAGTCCGAAGGCCCCGGTATACAGCCCGTAGTTAAAGGCGATCTGGATGACATCTTCGTGGGTGATCCCCGTTGAAACCAATAGTCTGGCCACCAGCTCGGTCCAGTGTTTAAGGTCATTGGCCGTATATCCCACAATGCTCGGGTTCTCCGTGGTGCCCGAAGAGGAGTGGATTCTGACCACCTCTCTTAGAGGAACGGCAAACATTTCGTAGGGGTAGGCGTTGCTTAGGTCCTCCCGTGACGTAAAGGGCAATTTGGAAAGCATTTCCAAATCTTCGAAGTCGTCCGGGTTGAAGCCGATTGCATCGAAGGCCTTTTTGTAAAATCGTACATTTCGATAGACCCGATTTAGGGTGGCCTGCAGCCGTTCCAGTTGTAACTGCCGCAACTCGTCGCGGGACATGCACTCGCGGGACTTATCGTGGATTGCCATTATTCCCAAACCTCCTTATACGCTTTTCCCAGGTAGGCCCGTCTGATTTGGTTGTGGTTGAGAAGTTCTCTAGAAGCCCCTTCCATGATAATCTTGCCGGTCTCAATAACATAGGCACGATCAGAGATGTTGAGTGCCGCCCTGGCGTTTTGTTCGATTAAAAAGATAGTCATGCCTTCATCCCTCAGCTTGGCGATGGATTTAAAGACCGTGTGGGCGACGATAGGGGCCAAGCCGAGGGAAGGCTCGTCCAAAAGGAGGAGTTTCGGGTGTCCCATGAGTGCTCTGCCCATGGCCAGCATCTGTTGTTCTCCCCCGGAGAGGGTTCCCGCCAGTTGATCGCTTCGTTGGCCCAGTACAGGGAACAGGCTCTCTACTTCCGCCATTCGCCGGGACGCCAGTTCGCGGTTCTTTACCAGATATCCCCCCAGTTCAAGGTTTGCCGATACGTCCATCTTCCCAAAGACCTGCCTGCCTTCCGGTACATGAGATATTCCTTTTCGAACGACCTTGTTTGGGGTCAGGCGGCTGATGTCTTCTTCCAAAAAATCGATAGCTCCTCTGGTCGGCCTGAGGAGCCCGCTAATCGTCTTTAAGGTAGTGGTCTTGCCGGCGCCGTTCGCGCCGATTAAAGCCACAAGTTCACCCTGCCGAATATGCAAAGAAACGCCTTTCAGCGCGTGGACATTCCCGTAATATGTGTGAACACTCTTGAGGCGTAACAAGGGCTTTATGCCTTACCTTTCATCGATTACCCGGCTTGCCGGCAGATGACTGGCATCCAAGGTGGCACTTTCCACCAATTTGATGGATACCTCGAGACCCAGCATTTGAAAGACCCGGCGGCGAAGCTGTTTCAAATGGTCTTCCACCCGTTTGACCTCATCGGAAAAGAGCCCTTCCGTCATTTCAAGCCATATTTCCACGTGGTCGAGGTAGTCCTCTCTATACAGACGGACCACAAAACGGGGGGGTATGGGACCCGGAAGGGTTTGCAATACCTGCTCAATTTGTGCCGGGTGCATCTTGATTCCCGAAACCGTTAGTACCTGTCCCGTAGCGCCTGTAATCTCCGAGATGCGGGAAAACGTCGTGCCGCACCGACAGGGTTCCGGTTCGACGGACGCCAGGTCTCCCGTTCGGAAGCGCACCAGGGGAAAAGCCCGGCCGGTAAGTGTGGTGAGTACGATTTCGCCTTTCTGTCCGGGAGAACAGGGTTGACCACTTTCCGGATCGACGATTTCAAGTATGAAATGATCTTCACTGATGTGAAATCCGCTCTTGTCACCACACCCGAAGCCAATGGCCGGGCCGGTAATGTCGCTGAGACCGTAACCGGCCGTCAAGGTGATGTTCAGATCCTCCTCCAGATGCTGTCGCCAATCCGTGGGAATGGTTCCGCCTACCACAAAGACCGCTTTGAGCGCCAGGCGATTGGCATCAAGCGGGATGGTCTGCATGACTCTGAGCATGTGCATGGCGTAGGAGGGGGTCGTAATCAGAACCGAAGTTCGATAGTCTTTCATTGCCAACAGTTGCTTGGCAGTGCTCATATGGGTCATCGGCATAACCGAAGCACCGATATGCTCCGCCCCCTCTTTTAACGCCCGGCCCCAACTCGAAAGACCGGGGTTTAGGCAGATCTGTACGATATCCGTTTCCGTGGTTCCGCCTACGGTCAAGAAGCGGGCGGTTATGCGTTGTCTGGCTTTGAGGTCCCCTCGGGTAAATCCGACCACAAACGGTTTGGCCGTGGTTCCCGCCGACGGGCTAATACGGACGATGTCACGCAGTGGAACGGCAAACATGTCATAAGGGTAATTGTTCGCCAGATCCTGCCTAGTGGTGAAGGGGAGCTTCGACAGGTCCCGTACGACATCCAAGGTGCTCAGGTCGATCCCCAAACCGTCAAAGCGTTTCTTATAAAAGGGGACGTTCTTATAGGCCCGATTCAGCGTACTCTGGAGGTGTTCCAGCTGAAGTTGCGCCAGGTCTTCGGTGCCGATGTCTGCAAGATTGTTCTCCCGTGTTGTCACTGACCATCCCTCCCCTCCACAAACGTCTTGTAATCCTTGCCCAAGTAAGCGCGTTTGACATCTCCGTCGTTGAGCAGGTCCTCCGAAGTACCCTGGAGGATGATCCTGCCCGTTTCCAGGACGTAGCCTCGCTCGGATATGGTTAAAGAGGCGTGGGCGTTTTGTTCCACGATCAATACCGTAACGCCGTCGTCCCTGAGTCTGCATATGGTGTCCATGATATCCGTTACGACCAGGGGGGCCAGTCCCATGGACGGTTCGTCCAAAAGCAGCAGTTTCGGCCGTGCCATAAGGGCCCGGCTGATCGCCAGCATCTGTTGTTCTCCCCCTGACAGGGTGCCTGCAATTTGTCGGCTTCGTTCCGCGAGCCTTGGAAAAAGCTCAAAAACCCGTGATAAATCCGTTCGGATGGATTCTTTTTCTCTCCTTTTATAGCGTAAGTAGGCACCCAGCTCCAAGTTTTCCAGTACCGTCATGGGGGCGAAAATCTGCCGCCCTTCCGGGACCTGGCTGATGCCGGCGGCAACAATTTTTTCCGGTGCAAGACGATCTATTCTACTGTCTTCACAATAGATTTCTCCACGCTTGCGGGGCAAAATTCCCGACACCGCATTCAGCAAGGTCGTTTTGCCTGCCCCGTTGGCCCCGATCAAGGAGACGATCTCTCCGGGATGAACGTGGAGGGATACATTTTCCAGCGCCCGTATGCGCCCGTAATAGGCGTGAAGGTTCTTTATTTTAAGCACGAGGAGCAGTTCCTCCTAAATATGCGGTAATCACGTCTGCGTTGTTTTGGATTTCCCGTGGAGAGCCCTCGGCGATATTTTTCCCGTAATTCAGCACCACAATATGGTCCGATATTTCCATGGCTACGTCCATGTTGTGTTCTACCAAGAGAATTGCCGTGCCTCGGTCTCTGATTTTTGAGATCAGCCCTGCCAAGCTGTGACTTTCCGTGGGGTCCAGGCCGGAGGCCGGTTCGTCCAATAGCAGTAATTGGGGTCCGGTCGCCAATGCCCTCGCGATTTCCACATAGCGCTGCAGTCCGAACGGCAGCCCCCCGGAATTCTCATAGGCCCGGTGTTTTAAACCTATGAAATCGAGTAGCGCCATCGACTTGTCCAAGACGGTTCCTCTTTCCCTTTGGGCCCGGGGGAGCTTGAAGGCACCGCTGAACAGTCCCGCCTTGGTCCGTACGTGGTAACCCATCATGACGTTTTCAAGGACGGTCATGTTGCTGAAAAGTTCCACATTTTGAAAAGTACGGGCAATCCCCTTTCGGGCGATAACGTGGGGCTTGAGCCCGTTTATCTTTTCCTGACGAAAGACTACATGGCCTCGCGACGGCACATGAAATCCGGTGATGATGTGGTAAAGGGTGGTCTTGCCGGCACCATTGGGCCCGATCAGGGAGGTTATTTGCCCGGGGGCGACACAAAAGGAAACGTCCTCGAGGGCGGTCAGCCCGCCGAAGGATTTGCCTATGTTGGACAGTTCGAGGAGTTTTTCCATTGCATTCAACGCATGGTACGTCCTGACCTATTTGTGTGCGGTGTTTCCGGGCCGATCTCATCGGATTGTTGTAAACGCTCGGCGACAGCGCTGAGAAGACGCTCGATATCCAATGGAGAGTTTTTCAGGAAGATCACAAAAAAATAGGCGTCGTGGCCGGGGGGCTCTATATATCCGGCCTGCGACCGTATTCCTTTGAGGGTTCCGCTTTTGTAGCGCACGGTGCCTTTGTTCGTCAGCAGGTGCCTGTAACGGAAAAAGGACTTAAGGATCCGCAACATGTCCCTGGCGGAAAGCCGATTCCTTCTTGAGATCCCCGAGCCCTCCACCAACTGAAGATCTTGCAAGCCAAGTTGCTCTTTGCAGTATGTGTTCAATGCGGCAACGCCCTTTTCCAATGTGGCGGGCGGACCGTAGATGTGGGCGCCCATGGAGATGAGGATTTGGTTCGCCATGAAATTGTTGGAATAGGTCAGCATCTTGCCGACAAGGGTTTCCAAAGGGACCGGGGAGCGGTGTGTGTAAAGCAGCCGGTCGGCGGTATCCACAAGACCGGTTCGAATCTGTCCCGAATGAGAGACGCCGTGTTGGTCCAGAAAATATAAAAGGACTTCTCCCGCATAGCAGGGCACTTCGTTGCCCTTGCGCAGGAATGTATATCGCCCCTTTTCCGTCCCAAGATCGGGAATCTTTTCCCGGGCCAGAGGGGTGATCGGGGTTTGGGGTTCCGCCGATACAATCCGGCCCTGTTTGTCATATTTGTAAAAAACTGTATTGAAATTGGCGCATAGGGCGCCCACCGGGGCATCGAAGGGGTTGGTAGAACTTCCCGTTCCGGGAACGGTAACAGGGTGAGAAAAATACGAATCATCCACCACCAGGTCGCCGATCCGATCCAGCTTATCGGCCAATCGGGCAGCAATCTGTTGCCATACTTCCGATATCAGGAGGGGGTCTCCATACCCTTTGACTTTCAGGTTTTGCTTCGAATCCAAATAGAATTCGGTTTTAAACCGGTAAGCGGCGCCGAGATGGTGAAACGCCGCCAGGCCGGTGAGTATCTTGAGCGTCGAGGCCGGGGTATAGCATCGCGTGGCATTGTGTTCATACAGTACGTCACCGTTTGAGTCGGCGACCAGCAAAACATCGGCGGCGGAAAGGCGGGACAACAAGGCGGACACATCCGTGCCTGAAGCCGTATTCGCCGCCGGAACTGTCCATAAGCACCACAGGGCGATCAGAGCCCATACGACAGCCGATCGTTTCATGCCGTTACTTTCCCTGCATAAGAAACGTATTCAAACGAGTTCAAGCGGAACACCTCGACTTTTGAACGTTAGGGCTTACTGTTTAAAAAGGCTCGAAATGCCCGGTATGTCATGTAGGCATCGGCCTTGCTGGCCAACTCGAAAGGAGAATGCATTGCCAGAAGGGGGGCGCCACAATCGAGCACTTCCATGCCATGCACCGCCAGGAACTTGGCAATGGTTCCCCCGCCGCCTTCGTCTACCTTTCCCAATTCCCCGGTTTGCCAAACGACCTTGTCACGATTGAAGATCTTTCGGATCTGCGCCAGATATTCGGCATTGGCATCGCTCGAGCCGTATTTGCCTCGCGAGCCGGTAAACTTTGTAATACAAACACCATATCCCATCCTGGCGGCGTTATTCTTTTCGTGTACTTCTTGATAGTCGGGATCCAGGGCACCATTTGCGTCGGCCGACAAGGCCCGGGAGCGAAGCAGACAGGCCCTTAGTACCTTACTGCTCGTCTCTTCGCCTGTTACCTCAAGCAGGTTGGACACCACTTCTTCGAGAAATCGGGATTTGGCACCGGTACTTCCGTCACTTCCAATTTCCTCTTTGTCCATGAACAATACCAGCCCGGTCTTTTCTTGGCCGTTCGTTTCTGAAATGGCTTCTAAGGACCCGTAAGCACAAAGACGGTCGTCCTGGCCGTAGGCCCCGATTAAACTTCGATCAAATGCTACATCACGGGCGTTTCCGGCAGGAACGACTTCTATTTCCGCGCTCATGAGGTCTTCCTCGATCATCCCATAAGTGGAAAAGAGATAATCCAAGACGGCCAGCTTGAACCGGTCCTGGGTCTTTTCGTCCCCAATGGGTAGACCGCCCACAAGTACGTTGAGTTTTTCCCCTTGAAAGGCGTCGGAGACCTTTTTGTCTGTTTGGACCTTGTGCGACAGGTGAGGCAACAAATCCGAAATAGTGAAAACAGGGTCATCCGGTGCTTCTCCCACCACAATATCGAAGGTCTTGCCATCTTTATTCAATACGGTGCCGTGGATGGCCAAGGGACGACTCAACCATTGATATTTTTTGATGCCCCCGTAATAATGTGTTTTCAGGAAGGCCAGATCGACGTCTTCATAAAGGGGATTTTGTTTGAGGTCCAGCCGTGGCGTGTCGATGTGGGAGACAATGAGATTAATCCCGGACGACAAGGGCGCCTTGCCCAGCACGGCCAGGGCAATGTTTTTTTGTTTGGCTACCTGGTAAACCTTACTTTTTTTTCCACTGGCCACATCCTGGAATCCACGTTTAACCGCAAAGTCCCTGATTGCACTCACCGCTTCTCGTTCCGTCTTGGCCTTATCCAGAAATGTTTTATACCGATCCGCAAAGGCGAATACCTCCCGCTTTTCTTTCGTGTTGATGGCGTCCCAAACCAACCGGGATTTCCGACTCACTTTCTTTCTGAGTGCCTCCACCTGTTTTTTGTTCATTCGTTCTCTCATGGTTTGCGGTTGTTGCCTTTCTGTGTCGATGTATCCGTTTTATTCGGCACGATTCATCACGGATGGCGGAAATCGGATAGGTTTTGTGATTCAGAGGCAGCCCTAACTTTCCACCATGAGAGTTACCGGCCCGTCATTGACCAGCGATACCGCCATCCTGGCGCGAAAGCGGCCGGTGGCTACGGGGATATCTTTGGAACGAAAGCAGCCAACGAAATATTCATAGAGACGGGCGGCCTCTTCGGGCGGTGCTGCATTGCCGAAAGAGGGCCTACGTCCTTTACGGCAATCGCCCAGGAGCGTAAACTGAGAAACCACCATGAGTTCCCCGCCCGATTCCACAACCGAGCGATTCATTTTTCCCGACTCATCGTCGAATATTCGCAAGCCAGCAATTTTGTTTGCTAAATAATCCGCGTCGGCCTGCGTATCGGCGTGCGTAACACCCAAAAGGACAAGTATGCCCGGGCCGATGCGGGCCATCGATTCCGCTTCTATCCGAACTTCGCAGTGGGTAACCCGTTGAATAAGTGCTCGCATACGCCATCCTTGCATATGCCATCCATGCATATGCCACCGGGGCTGTCCCGTCGGTTTTGGTTTCTGGCGATCCTAGCACCTTGATTTGACCTGTCAAGGATCGGCTCGACCCCAACTCCCAAACTTGGCGGTGGATTCGAGATTTTCGCTGCATTGAAATGCGATGGCATTCGTGAGATAAGAGGTGGCGGCAGAGCCAAAGAGGAAAGCGACTCAGAATTCATGAAAAAGTTTCAACCGCCGGGGTCAAAACGCAAGGCCTATCAGCAGCGACCTAGAAAATCCGGTGCCGGGAAGAGGGTAAAGATCAAACCCAGCGCCGACGCCCGGCTGAAATCCGTTTTTGCCAAGATCGGCGTTCCGCAGGAGAAGCCTTTTGAACCGGATGCATTTCAAATAAGAGCCCTTTCCGCCGTAGCTGATTCTGACTGTCTGGTATGTGCTCCCACCGGTTCGGGGAAGACCTGGATCGCCCAAGAGGCCATTCGGCGGATCCACAATGAGGGCAAACAGGCCTGGTACGCTTCCCCGCTGAAGGCGTTGACGAATTCAAAGATGGTCGAATTCGGGTCCCTATTCGGTCGGCAACAGGTGGGAATATTAACGGGAGACCGAAAGGAAAATGCCGATGCACCGATCATCGTGGGTACCACCGAAATACTGCGGAATCAACTCTATGACGCCATGCACCAAGGGACGGATCTTGATACGGACCTGGTAATCTTGGACGAGGCCCATTTTTTGGGGGATTCGGACCGAGGTGTGGTGTGGGAGGAGGTAATGATTTACCTGCCCCAGCGGATTCACTTGTTGCTTCTGTCGGCCACTATCGGCAATGCATTTCAAATCGCCGGTTGGTTGGAATCCATCCGATCGAAAACGTGTCTTGTGGTGGAGGAAAAGAAACGGCCGGTTCCCCTGTTTCCTTTGTTTTTCCATCCCTCCGGCAGGTTGATGCCCTTGTTGAGCGGCAGAAAGCTGGACAAAAAAGTAAAACGTTTCCTGCACAGCCCTGAACCGCAACTGATCGCCCCCCCCGGGCGCCTTCCCCCCTTTGGAGATGTTCTCAAGGTGTTGAGAAAGTATGATTTGCTGCCCGCGATATTCTTCATGAAGTCGAGGGCCGACTGCGATGCGGCTTTGGACCGGTGTATCGCCGGCGGCCGAACCTCTCCGAGGGAAAACCTGAATCGTGCCATAGACGAACTTGCTTCCGGGTCTGTTTATTTGGAAGACCACCGACAGATGTGGCATTTACGAAACCTGTCTGTGGCCGCCCACCACAGTGGACAGCTTCCTGCCTGGAAGTTATTGGTTGAAGACCTCATGACCGACGGTTGGCTGGAGGCGGTGTTTGCCACGTCTACCGTGGCAGCGGGGGTGAATTTCCCGGCCAGGAGCGTGGTTTTTCTCAATTCAGATCGCTACAACGGATTCCAGTTTGTGCCTCTGAACGGAACCGAGTTCCATCAGACGACCGGCCGGGCGGGCCGTCGCGGCAAGGACCGCATCGGCTTTGCGGTGGTCATGCCGACCAAGTACATGGATATACGGTTGATGGCCGATCTCTATGGTTCCGGGCCCGAAGACGTGAACAGCCAGATCCGGATGGATTTTTCCATGGTCCTGAACCTTCTTTTGTCTCACCGGCCCGATGAGATCGAAGAGATCTTTCATCGGTCCTTTGCCGCTTTTCTGGAGGTCGCCCGACGGGAACCGGGACTCGAGAAGAAATGTCATGCAGCGGGACGGGAGGTGATGCGCTTTTTGCCTGAGGCGTTATGTGGCGGTCCGGGAAATGTCTTAGGGCTGATTCGGAAACGCCAGGCACTGATATGGGAGATCAAGGATTTGCACCGTCGACTCAAAGGGGGCAAGGAATGGCTATCGAAAATGACCCATTTGGAACCGGGCCGGCTCTTTTTGGACCGACGGGGCCGTATGTATTGTGTGGTGAAAAAACAGACCGGTAGGGGTGCCGAGTCGATACTTGCCGTGCGGGCCAAAAAGAAGCCGGCCTCCGGGCATCAACGGTTGCGACTGCGACGATTCGCCCCCAAAAAGGTCTCATACATACTGGACCGGATTGTGCCGTTACCGGAATTGTCCCGTACGGACCAAGTCCGGGCGGCGATTGCTCGGGCTGCGGCGAGAGGGCCTCAGGCCCTGCCCCAGGATCGTCTCAAGGCGAGCGGGACGACGGCTGAACTGGAAGCCCTTCAGGCCGAATTGACATCCCGGCAGTCACAATTGGATGCATTGATCTGTAACGACTGTGCCCATCGCAAGCAATGCCACGGCAGGACCAAAGGGGCTTTTCGTGAGGTGCTTGAACGGTTTTCGGTGCTGTGGGACCAAATAGATGCGGTTCGCGTCCGCTTACGGAAAGACTTTCTCAGACACCTGGAATTCCTGAAGTCGGAGGGGTTTGTCAATGAAGGCGGACAGTTGACCGAGGACGGACATTGGGCTTCCCGCCTCCGGCTGGATGAGCCGCTGTTGGTGGCCCAAGCCCTGCGAAGACAGGCCCTCCCCGAGGCGGACCCCGTTCTCCTTGCCGCCCTGGTCGCTCCTTTTGCCTATGACCGAGAGGCGGAGACCGGAGTCGATTCGTCAAAGCTGTCGCCTCGGCTGTTGGAGGCCTACGAACGTATGCAGGCACGGCTGCAGGGGTTGATCAGGAGGAAGGAGGCGAGCGGGTTCGAAGCGAGGCCGATTTCCGTATGGGCAAGTGCGGCGGTTTATGCTTGGGCCGGCGGCCGGGCATGGGCGGATGTCCTGGCACTGGCGGGTAGTGCGGAGGGCGATCTGGCCATGCTGGTGTTAAGAACCGCCGAAAATCTCAGACAAATTGCCGGGTTGAGAGAAGCCTTCCCCGTCATTGCCGAAACCGCCTCGGCGGCGGTTGACCTGATTTTAAAAGAACCGGTTATGTGGGAGTGACTCTCACATTTGGTACGTCGGTTGCATATCAGCTGTCTGGTTGCTTCAGATTTTTGATGAATCTGTCGATATGATGGTAGAGGAGAGGCCCAGATGGAACAGAAGGGGGCTTGTTATGAAATGGGAATCGTGTCATGCGGCGTCAGACGTTTGGGATCCGGATGGGGATGAAGATGCGCAAGATTACGTATGGGGGTCGAGTGAGCAGGCGAAACAGCGATCCATGTCTTTGTATTTGATTCGATCTATCGTCGAGAAGCACGGCGGGAGTGTTCAGGTGGACCTGGCCACGGATACCCTCTATATTGATGTTCCCAAAGAAGAGGCATTCGCCTGTGCGCAGGAAATCGAGGAGCAGGTCGGGTCGATGTGCTGCTAAGAGCCGGGAGGTTGGTTACAGGCGGCTGTGAGGATAAAACGGTGAACAAGTTACGGGTTAAATGTATCCGGTGTGGTGTGGAGTGGGAAAAAGATTCCGCTGTTGATTGGGGGCCTTCGGATTGCAGTTCTTCTTTGTGTACGGCGTGTTTTGTTGAGGTCGTGTCTCCCTTGATTCACAAAAAGCAGCGGTCGGAAGGGAACTTCGACTGTTTTGGCAAGGCCGGCTGTTTTTGTGACCAACTGAACTGTAAGTATCGACAGTGGTGCCTCGCCAATGAGGAGCGGACGCCGACCAATCGTCCCGGCATTTCGGAAGAACAGACCGATAGTGTTCGGTCCTCCTACCCCGGTGGATCGACCGGGCTGCCCAGTTCCCACCTCTCGTAAAAAAAGACGAGAGCCTGATCGGTTGGCCTTTTACGCGCCGCATTGCGCGTTTTCTTTTCCCTCGATATGACCCTGTAAGGTGCCCTTCTTTTTTTTTGACTGATTTTCTGTCTCCCCATCTTTGATCAAGTCGTAAAAGTCTTCCAATCGTCATGCCGGACTTGGTCCCCGCTGATCACGGGATCTGCCACCGGCATCCAGAGTCTTTTTTCTGTCCATATTCGGCTCATAAACGGATTGCTTCCGATAAAAAGCCTTTTCCCGGGGCGGTCAGGCCGGCGGGTGTCACACAAACGACACTGCTGTGGGTTCCAACGGGGATTTAGGTTCGCGCCTTTTCATTGACGAATCCGGGGGTGGGTGCTAAATAAAAAGTTTACGATCCCGGAGATCTAAGCGTTCGCGCAAAAATAACTTCACAGAATGGGCGCTCGGATTGGGTTCGGATTTGTGAAAGGCTACGTACGAATTGGTAAGTTCAGTCCGGCTTTTCGAGTAAGCCACTTGGGAGAAAGGGGCGATTGTGCCGGGTAGCAATCTTTTTGAAAAGATATTACAAGGTCATGGGGTTGTCCACGGTCCACAACCGGGGAAATCCATAGAAATCCCTATTGATCAGACCCTCACCCAGGACGCAACGGGGACGATGGCGTGTTTGCAATTCGAAGCCCTTGGGGTGGCTCGGGTTCGGACAAAGCGATCGGTCAGCTACGTTGATCACAACACCTTTCAGGCCGGGTTCCAGAATAGTGACGATCACCGATTCCTGCGGTCTTTTGCCGCCAAGTACGGCATTATTTTTTCGGGACCTGGAAACGGGATTTGCCATCAAATTCACCTGGAGCGTTTTTCCGAACCCGGAGACACCCTTTTGGGATCGGACAGTCATACGTCCACCGGTGGGGGCATGGGAATGTTGGCCATTGGTGCCGGTGGGCTTGATGTGGCGCTTGCCATGGCGGGAGAACCGTTTCGGCTGAAGTGTCCCGAAGTCGTCCTCATTCGACTGGAAGGGGCTTTGCCGCCATGGGTTACGGCCAAGGATGTGATTCTGGAGTTATTGAGGCAGGTTTCCGTGAAAGGGGGGGTGGGGCGAATATTCGAATACGGCGGGTCGGGCGTGGCGACGTTATCGGTGCCCGAACGCGGAACCATTGCCAACATGGGTGCGGAAACCGGGGCGACGACGTCGATTTTTCCCAGTGACGGGGTAACCCAAGCCTTCTTGGCATCCCAATCCCGCGAGCAGGATTGGCATCCGCTTACCGCCGATCCTGATGCGTCTTATGCCGGGGTAATGACCGTCGATCTCGGGACCCTGGACCCCATGATCGCCAAGCCCCACATGCCCGATCAGGTCTGTCCGGTGAATGAGGTGGCGGGTACGAAACTGGACCAAGTGGCGGTGGGCAGCTGTACCAATTCGTCCTATAAGGATCTTGCTACTGTGGCTGCCATTGTAAAGGGACGACGACTCCCGGCGAGCACCGACCTGGTTGTATCTCCAGGTTCCCGGCAGGTGTTGAGTGCCCTCGCTGAGAGTGGGGCGTTGAGGGACTTGATAGAAGCCGGTGCACGGATCATGGAATGCGCCTGCGGGCCCTGTATCGGCATCGGGCAGTCTCCCCCCACCAAAGGAACCAGCCTGAGAACCTTCAATCGTAATTTCAAGGGGCGCAGCGGGACCCTGGACGCCGGGTTGTATCTGAGCAGTCCCGAGGTGGCCGCCGTTTCCGCGTTAAAGGGAGAAATAACGGATCCCCGATCTTTCGGCCGGCCGCCGGAGGTGGATGTGCCGACCCGCTTTCCCGATATTGACCATTTGTTTTTGAAGCCCGCCGAGAATCCGGAAACAGTGGAGATCATTCGGGGACCCAACATCAAGGCCTTGCCCACAGGGCGGGAAATGGCCCAAGACCTCGCAGGGCGGGTGCTGATATGCCTGGGCCATGACGTCACCACGGATGACATCATGCCCGCCGGCGCGCACATCCTTTCCCTGCGATCGAATCTGCCGGCCATATCGGAATATGTTTTTTCCCATGTTGATCCCGATTTTTCCCGCCGGGCACGAGAGATGGGCGGTGGGTTTATCGTCGCCGGTCGAAACTATGGACAGGGCTCCAGCCGCGAGCATGCGGCTCTGGCGCCCATGTTTTTGGGAATTAAAGGGGTGATCGCCCTTTCGTTCGCCCGGATTCATCGCTCTAATTTGATTAATTTTGGTATCTTGCCCATGATATTGGCGCAAGCGGCGGACAAAGAAAGAATTCAGCCGGAAGATGAACTTTGGATCCAAGACAGTGCCCATGGTATTCGTTCGGGCAGGGGACATCTTCAGGTGATGGACCGAACTCAAGGGTTTTCATTTGATGTTCTTCTGGATTTGGACCAAAGGGAAAGATCCGTGGTGGTGTCCGGAGGGCGGTTGAATCAGTTTAGACAAAAGAGGATGTCATGCTGAATATAATGAGGAAACATGCCGGTTCCTGGTTGATTAAGGTGATCTTAGTCGTCATTGTGGTTGTGTTCGTTTTCTGGGGCGTGGGCAGTTACCGGTCTCGTCAAGAAACTCGTATCGCCGTAGTGAACGGGGAAGTCATCGCCCTGGAGGCCTATCGGAACGCCTACCAGCAGTTGGAAAATCAATATCGCCAACAGCTGGGTGACGCCATGAATCAAGACCTCATGAAGAACCTCAATCTCAAGGAACAAGCGTTGGATCAATTGATAAACCGCCGATTGATTCTCCAACAGGCCGAGCAGTTGGGACTCAAGGTAAACAATAACGAGTTGATAAGGGCCATTCAGGGTATTCCCGCCTTTCAAGAAAGCGGCCGTTTTGATTCGAGGCGGTATCAGCGTATGTTGGCAGTCAATCGAATGACCGCCGAGATGTTTGAAGAAAGTATGAGACAAGAACTCCTGATGGAAAAGATGCGGGACATCGTTTTGGGTAATGTGAAGGTCTCGGAGGCTGAACTCCTGGAGAGATTCAAGTGGCAGGAGCGGAAGGTTCGTGTTGAGTACGTGGCATTCAAGCCCGCCGCCTATGAGGCGGATTTGGAGATATCTTCGGAAGCTGTGGAGGCCTATTTCTCCGAGCACCGGAAATCGTATGAGACGCCCCCCAAGGTTAAGGCGGCGTATGTCCGTTTCGGTTTTGACGACTACCGCGATGAGATCGATATTTCTCGGGAGGAGGTACGGGCTCATTTTGAGCGTAATAAGGAGACCTATGGAACACCCAAAAAGGTTCGTGCCCGACATATCCTTTTTCAGCTGGAAGCCGGAGCCACGGCGGAAGAGCAGGAAGCGGCAAAGAACCGGGCCTGGGTGGTCATGGAAGAGGCCAAATCAGGTAAAGAGTTTGCTGAATTGGCCAAGAGATACTCTGACGATCCGGGGAGCAAGGACCAGGGAGGAGATCTCGGGTTCTTTGCGAAGGATCGCATGGTGAAGCCGTTTTCAGATGTTGCGTTTGCGATGGAGCCCGGTGAGATCAGCGAACCCGTTTTGACTCGGTTCGGATGGCACATCATCAAAGTGGAAGCGGTGCAGGAGGCTACGGCCCCTGACTTGGAGAAAGTGGCGGATGAGATCCGAGACCAGTTGGTCAAGGACGCGGCCAAACGCCTTGCCTATAACGAGGCCGAGAGGTTTTATGAGGCAGGTTATGGGGCCAGTCATATCAGGGACGTGTCGGTAACGGGCGACGTGGAGATCCGTGAAACCCCCTTTTTCGCCCGCAACGAACCGGTCCCCGGGATTGTTCAGGCGCAAGAATTCGCGCGGGTTGCATTTACGTTAGAGGATGGCCAGATCAGTGAACCGTTGGCCTTGTCCGACGGATATTATATTCTTGAGGTCACCAACCGGAAAGTGCCCCAAATCCCGCAATTTGAGTCGGTTCAAGATCAGGTGAGAAAAGATCTGGCCGGGGTTGAGGCGGCGGAAATGGCCCAACAAGAGGCGGCGGCATTTCTTCAGTCGGTAAAAGAGGCCACGGCATTTGAAACGGCTGCGAATACCTTCGGTGTGGCCCTCGAAGACACGGGGTTTTTCAAGCGATCCGATACCGTGCCCGGTATTGGACGGGCACGGTCGTTTGTGGAAACGGCTTTTTCGTTGGACGTCGAGGATCCCGTGGTCGACACCGTCGTTGAGGGTGGACAAGCCTACTATGTGATGCGGCTGAAGGCGCACCAGGCGGCCGACATGGAGGATTTTGAAGCCCGGAAGGCACAGATTGAGTCTAGACTTGTTTCGCAAAAGCGCCAGAAGCGGATGGAAGAATGGTTGGCTCAACTGCGACAACAGGGGGAAGTTTCCATAAAGAAAGGGTTTCTGGACTGATGCATGAAGTTACCATCGCCCAAGGTCTGATCAAGATGCTCGAAGAGGAAACGCAAAAACACGGGGCCAGTCGCATCAAGGAAGTGAATGTAAAGGTGGGCGCCCTTTCCAACTGTGTTCCAGACGCGTTGCTCTTTGCCTTTGAAACCTCCACCGTGGGGACGGTTGCGGAGGGAGCGAAGTTGAATATAGAGCACATCCCCGCCAGGGGGCGATGTGAGCGGTGCGATTTGGAGTTTGAAGTGGAGAGCGCCATCTTTATGTGTCCTGAGTGCAATCAGATCGCATCGGAAATCATTTCGGGAAAGGAACTCGATCTGGTGGACTTTGAAGCGGAATAATCGCAGATAGACTGACAGGTTGCTAGCGTGATCTCCTTTGGGAAACCCGTCTCTCCGGCGCCTGCCGTTTGGAAAACATGAATTTCAAACTCAAGGATTTTTTCATTTCACTGCTCTTTGTGGCCGGGTTCCTCTCGGTTTACAAGCTTCTGGAGTCAGTGGTGCCGATGACCGGTAAATGGTCGTTCCTGTTTCCACTGGGCTTGATGATCGCCGGCCTAGCGGTAATTGTGCTGGTCAGCTGGTTTCTGAAGAAGCGGTAATAGAACGGCGCGTCATGCCGACCCAAGATTCCCGGATCAGGCAGGCAAGTATTTTTCGATCATCTCACCGAGCTTTTCAGGTCGGATCGGCTTGGATATATAATCGTTCATTCCGGCGTCAAGACACTTTTCCCGGTCTCCCTGCATGGCGTGGGCCGTCATGGCGATAATAGGAATCATGTGGTTTCGAACCCCGGACTTGGGGTTCCGTATGACCCGGGTGGCCTCGTAACCATCCATTTCCGGCATTTGTATGTCCATGAATATCAGGTCGTAGGATTGGGCCTCCAATGCTTTGAGGGCTTCTTTGCCGTTGGCCGCGGCATCAGCGTGCACACCTTCTTTCCCAAGAATCCGTAAGGCGAGTTTTTGATTGACCGGATGGTCTTCTACGAGAAGAACGCGGACCTTTCGCCGGGCCTCCGAAATCGTGTGTCGGGTGACCAATTCCGTTTGCTGCGCGTCATCGCCCGAGGGTGTCGCTTTTGCGAGTACCGTCTGCAGGCAATCGAGAAGCTGGGAATGTTTAATCGGCTTGACCAAATAGCCGGCGAATCCGATCTCTTTCGCGCGAGTCGCGTCACCCTTTCTGCCCCATGAGGTGACCATGACCAGCACCGTCTCCTTGAGTCCGCTGTCCGCTTTGATCTCCCGTCCCAAGGCCTCTCCATCCATTTCCGGCATGAGAAAGTCTACGATTGCTGCATGGAACGGTTTCTTTGCCGCAGCCGCCGTTCGCAGCATGGATAAGGCTGTGCCGGGCGTGGAAGCGGTTTCGAATCGGCAGCCCCATGATTGCAGGTGGGCGGCCAAGACCTCCCTGTTGGTTCGACTATCATCTATGATCAATAGACGCTTTTCGCTTAGCTCCACCCGAGGGAGACTCCGGACGGCGTGGCCTTTCTGCTTTTTCAGCACCGCGGTGAAACGAAAGGTGGAACCTTTTCCGTAGTCACTTTCAACGGATATCTCGCCGTTCATCTTTTCTACCAACTGTTTGGAGATTACCAAGCCCAAACCCGTGCCCCCGTATTTCCTGGTCGTAGACGTGTCCGCCTGGGAGAAGGGCTTAAAAAGGCGGTTCATCCGGTCGACGGAAATACCGATACCTGTGTCGGTAACCGAAAAACCCAGCGTGGCTCTGGAGGCGTCGTCTTGTTCGCGAGATACGCGAATGACGATATCGCCGACTTCGGTGAACTTTATGGCATTGTTTACCAAATTGAGGAGGACTTGTCGTAATCGCCCGGGGTCTCCCCGAAGCATGGAGGGAACGTCAGGTGCCACAATGCAGGCAAGCTCCAACCCCTTATCAACGGCCTTATGGGTTACAATATCCATCATACCTTCCAGGCTGGTGATCAGATCGAAGTCGATATACTCAAGATCCAGTCGACCGGCTTCGATTTTGGAAAAGTCCAAAATATCGTCGATGACCTGCAAGAGGGATTCGCTTGAGGCGCGTACTGTCTTTGCGTAATCGCTTTGCTCTTCGCTGAGTTCGGTCTCCAACAGTAGGCCCGTCATGCCGATGACGGCATTCATGGGTGTTCGGATTTCATGGCTCATGTTGGCCAGGAAGTCGCTTTTGGCTTCGTTGGCGGCCCCGGCGGCTCGTTCCGCCCGCTGTCTTTCCTCTATTTCTCTGGACACGCTTACTATCATTTGGTTGGTTACTTGTTTCAACGACTCAAGCAGGTCGACCGACGAATTTCCCCGCACACGGGCATTCAGGTCTCCCTTCGAGACTGAGTGTAGGACATGAAAGTGTTCAGAGAGCCCTATGGCAAACTCGTGAGACAAATCAACAATCTCTTTAATATTGCGGCCGGTCGTGTTGACCGTCTGTTTGAGCTCGGCGATAAGTTCGATTTCCGATGCCTCTGAGATGTTTACCGCCGTATTGCCGGCGGAGATTTCCTTGAGTGCTTCAAAAACACTGATCATTCCCTCTGAAAGTTCGTTGTTTAATGTCCGATACCGCTCTTCACTCGTTCGCAGCGCCTTTTCCGCTTGTGTACGTTCAGCGATTTCATCTTCAAGCAACTCGTTGGTGGTTTTCAACTCCGCCGTACGCGACTCTACACGCTCTTCGAGGCGGTCGTTTGCCTGGCGCAAATCCTCTTCGCTTCTTCTGACCGCCTCTTCCGCACGTTTCCGTTCATGGATCTCATTCTTTGCTTCCTCGTTTGCTCTCCGTATGGCCTTGACTTGGCCGGTGACCCGTTGGACAATGCGGGCCGTCAATCCCAAAAAGACGATGGTGGACAGAAGCCAAACAACCAACATTTCTCGCCAGGCGCTTCCCAAGGCGGTTTCCGCTGAACCGGTGATTGCTGTGGCAAAAGACTCCAAGCTTTCCGCCAGCTCCTGCCCGGCCATCTTAAGAGCTTCGAAGATGTGGGCGACCTCAAGCTGCAGCGTTTCCCGTTCACCTTGAAGTGCCAGGCGTTTTCGACACAAGGAATAGAGGCCATCCTGACCGGGAACGATGGTTTGGTGGACCGAATCGATCCGAAACCCTTTTCCGAACAAGGCTCTTTCCACGTTTTTGAGTAGATCGCCGTTCACGGCCAACGAGGTCGACGGAGTGAGTTGAAAACTGTTGATGTCTCGTCGCAGGCGGTGTAAAGTGGATTTGAACTTATTATCCTTGAGATCGGCAAGATTGTCGATCTCGTCTTCTCTAACCAGGCGTTCGGTCAATACCGCGAGATCGGCCAGTTCGGCCTTTATGGTGGGAATGCGGGTTATGTCACGCGTGTCCGCAATGATGGATTGTGCGAGTTGGTCCCGTTCCTCTCCTTCGTTCTTCAGGTATTCTTGTATCTGGATGGCATGGGCCAATCGCTGTCGTCCCTCGATACTCGACACCGCGGCACGCAAATCCCTAAGGGCCGAGTCGACGGCTTTTTGGGCGTCGGGAAAGGTATCGGATAGTCTGGAATGCGCTTGTGCCCACTGAGAGCATCGTTTCCACGTATCTTTCAAAATGTCGATGTCCGAGTGAAAGTGGCCCAATGCGTCATTTATCGCTCGGTTGGTGGCGATGTCTCCTCGGATGGACTCCTCTACAACCGCTTTGAGCTTTTCCACCCACTCTCCTTCCACCTGTTTGTGACGTTGTTGGTCCAGCAACGTCCTGAGTTCTTCCCGGCCCAGGGTCAGGTGGGGATCCAATGACGTTAGCAGATGGGTCATGTCCGATTGTATGGCGTCCAGGTTCTCCCTCTCCGTTCGGATTCTCGACAGGGTCAGGAATACAATGCCCAGCATGATAATGCCGACGACGACCCCCAAAAAAGCTATCGTCCAAACAAGTTTGGTCGTACTATCCTTGGTCTGTGTGTGGTGGTCGCTATTCATGGTCGTTGCTGTCGAGTAAAGCGCCGAGGTTTTGCCAATTGAAGGGTATCACCCGGCCGTTTTTGATGATGGTCGGCCATACGGTATGACACGCTTGATGATCGTCTGGACCGAAATGTAAAGGCTGTCCCAGGCCGATGTCGAAATCACCGAGTTGCTCAAGATGGGTCACGACGGCTTCTCGGGTCAGCTGTTCCCCAACACCAAGGGTGTTCAAGGCCCGCAGAAAAATGCGTGCCGTAATGTATCCTTCCAAGGAACCGAACGTTGGCTTTGCGGCGGGATCCCAGCCACGAAGGGCCCGGTGGTATTCGGCAACAATGGGCAGGTCCGATTCGAAATGGGGAACCACTTGGGTGATAATCACGTTGTCCCCAAATTCCCCCAATTGTCCGGCCAGGGGCTTTCCCCCGACAAACGAGACATTCAGAAAAAGGGCGTCCAGACCGCTTTGTTTGGCAAGGGTGACGAACACGCCGCATGGCGCATAGGCCCCCACCATGATAACCGCCCGCGGTTGGGGGTTGGCGATGACCATATCCGCCAAGGCGTTTTCGACTGCCAATGTATTTCTCTCATATCGGCTATGGATAATTCGCGTCTCGTCGCCGAGTCCATGTGTCTTGAGAGCAGCCATGCCGCCGGTATAGCCTGCGTCTCCATAGGCGTCCCGCTGGGTGAAAAAGGCAATTTCGTTGGGTTTAAGTCCGCCAAACTCGATGAGGGCATTCACCATGGCACTGGTTTCCTCGGCATAACTTGCCCGATAGTTCAAGACATATCGGTCTGGCGGGTTCCTCCTCAGAACGCCGGCCCCGGTAAAGGCGCCGAAGAACGGGGTTTTACTTGCATTGGCGATGGGAATTGCGGCGACGGCCGTCGGGGTCCCCACATTTCCGATAACGGCAAGCACCTGCTCTTCCTCAATCAACGTCCGCATGTTGGGTGCGGTGCGTGACGGTTCATAGCCGTCGTCAAGCGAAATCAGGGAAAACGCCTGCCCGCGAAATCCGCCTGCCCGATTGGCTTCACTTAAGGCACTCAAGACGCCCGCACGCATATTAATGCCCAAAATCGCGGCAGGACCGGTGAGTGCCGTAGACATTCCCAACACGATGCCGTCCGCAGCTCCGGCCCGGCAGGGGGTGGCGAGCGGCAATCCGGTCAAAAAAATGGAGATGAGGATCCCAAAAAAAACCTGACGCCTCAGGCATTCGGGCAGATGGGAGGCTTTTGAGACGCCGGCCTTAAACATGCGTTGTCCCATCTGACGAATCGGTCCGGTGAGGGATTTTAGGTACTGGAAGACGAAAACAGTGCGGTCTTTCATAAGTCCTTTCGCCCAAGTATGTAAAGGCCCAAGTGGCGGAAACGCCGGGTTGACCTTGATAAAATATGGCAAGATCCATGCCGCTTTTTTTTGACGACGGGCGTCCGAAAGGACCGTGCATGCTGATCCGAGGGCTCGTCCGCGAAAGAGAGGAACTGCGTATGACCGTCGGCAGGGACCGTCAACGTGGTTAGGGCCTTATGCGCCGCTGGACGAATGCCGAAAGCACTTTGAAAAGCTCATCGGCACCGAGGTGCCATGGGAAAAGGGCAAGTTCGAGGACTAACCCAGCCATTCACCCAGGGCAATTCCCCTTCATATCTCTCATCTCTTCCGCCATCTGTTAGCTCTAGGTACCTTCGGAGAAAATACCCCTTGCCACAAAATTGCCGGCTTGTGAATCCTCCCACCTGTGTCCCGTCAACAAGAAACCTTGAAATTTGCCGCGAAGTTTGCTTAGCTATGAACGCTTGATTCCGAGCCGACCTAAACTGATCTGCGAAGGGTAATTCCATGACACTTGTTGCCAAACCCGAAGGACGTGAGATAGTTTACCGTGTCAGTTTTGCCGAACCTATATTTAACCCATTTGAAGATAAACACTTCATGCCATTGCTCACGAGGATTAATAAAGACTTCGGCGTCCGGCTCAATGACATTACCATTAACAAAGGAGCACTATCTGACGGGATCCTGGCCTTTTCAGTCTTTGAAGGGCGGACTTGGTTCCGAGTATCATATGGGGTCGAAGAAGTGACAGCAAGTATGGTGCACCCACAAAGCGAGGAACAAGTGGCTCGGCTATACTTCACGCTTTCTGAGTACTTCCGAACCCACAAGTTAGGGCGCCAGCAAATAACATTTAGATACCATTTGTCTCTAGAAACAGATGCAATTGAATACCTCAGATCCTTGAATCCTGACATTCCGCCCGGGTTCGAAGCTGAGCTAGAATCATCCGGCGTATCTTATGCGCTTAGAATTCCTGAGGATGAACTATCTATCTACATATCACTCTCTGCATCATTATTGGTAGATGGGGGCTTATATTTTACTATCGATTATGATTTTGCTCCCAGCATCCATGACTTTCGTGGTGCTTTGAAAGTTGCAGAGGAACGTCTAAATTTTGTACAGGGAGCATTAGGTATGAAAATCAAGGCGGGGGAGGGGGAATGACGGAAAAAAGACCGGAATTTTTGCCGGGGAATATATTCAATATAATGGAAAAACCTGAGATGTCTGAGTTGTTTCGGGCAATAACGCACTATCATGCATCACCGCTGAGGGAATGGGTTGGGGGGACATTGGCCTCGGATGTGTCAGCGGCACGAGGCTTGCAAAATGAGGGGGTTCGGGAAAGACAAACTATCGGAAGAGCCCTGCTTGGCATAGCTAGCTTGAAGGGCTCACGTGAAGAGGTTGCAGGTTTGAGGAAACGGATTAACAACCTCGAAAAAGAAGTAGTTGAATTAAGGGGAATTGTCGCGGCCCTTCAGAAGATTTCAGCCCAGGACACTGGGCCTGTTGTTGAATTGCGGGATATCTCCTACGAAGACGCTAAGGCTGAAATTACGCAATACTTTTCCGACCACCATGGTCAGGATTTGGATGCCGATGACATTCAAGATGCCCTACGAATAGATATAGATACTGTAATTCAGGTCTGCGAAGAATTGGAACAAGAGGGGCAAATTCGAGGCCTATGACAGACGAAGAATCTAGGCCGTGCCTTCGCAAGCAAGGTGATTGTATTGAAGGTGACAAGCTTTATATTCAGTGTAGGAAACCAGGTCAGTGGAAGAAGTTTCGCATGACCGAGCAACACCAAGGACATAAATGCAAAGCCGAAAAGAATGCCAGAGCGAGAATACTAAAAAAATACACTAACATTCAGAATTGAGACCGGCCTCCACAGTCGCCTCCGACTTGCCCGGGCTTCCGTCCCGCTTCAGTTCGCGTGCCACTGCCGTTAAAAACTCACCAAAGGTCCCGTCCGACCGTCATCTCTTCCGACGTGGCTTCGCGGCCGACGGAGGTTGGTAGGCACGCGGGGATTTGAACCCCGGACCTCTACCGTGTCAAGGTAGCGCTCTCCCCCTGAGCTACGTGCCTGCACAAAGTCATTCCATACCTTTGCTTTTGTGCCGCTGTCAAGTACTAAGGGCTCACGCAAAAATAATTTCAGATTTTGCCATCTCGGCTTCAGCCCATCTTTGACCGATGCCTCATCATTCAGGGCACAGGGTGGGTGTGTTCTTCCTGTAAAATGTTTAGGCCTCGGTAAATGTATTGCAATCCCGAGATGATGGTGAAACCGGTGGTGAACCAAAACACGGCGCATTTGATCTGACCAATTGGCGGTAGCTGGTAAGCCGCAAGTACGGTAGCTACGGTCGTGATTTGAGCAACCGTGGTCAGTTTGCTTAAAATGGACGGCTTGGCTTCGAAGCTTCGATCCATTATGTTTAACAATCCCACGCCAAAAAGAATCAATACGTCTCTGGTGATGACAATAACGGTCACCCAACCGGGAATCATCCCCTGAATGGCCAGGGTGATGAACGCGGTTGTTAAGAGCAGCTTGTCTGCCGTGGGGTCAAGATAAGCCCCGAGCGTGGTTTTACGTCGGAATACGCGAGCAATGAAGCCGTCCAGGCCGTCGGTGACCGCGGCTAATGCAAAGAAAAACAGCGCCCACCCGAAGAGATGTCGAATCAGACAGATGGCAAAGATCGGGGTGATCAGTATCCGGGCAAGGGTTAATGCGTTGGGGGCATTTATCCGGAGCGTAATTTCTTTCATGATCGCCGACGGCAGTCCGAATAGCTATTTACGATTATCCGAAATACGCAAGTTCATGCCACGAGGAGACCGCTCCTTCGGCTCATGGTTGACAAATAACCACTTAATCGTTTACCAAACCAAGGGCTCCGTTTCCATCGAATCTTGTTCCATCGATTCTTGGCGGTCTTCGACGGGGCCGTTTCCTTTGGGAGTCAGGCCAAGGGTTATCGTGTCCCGGCCGACCTCGAGGACGTTGATGCCAAAACGGTCGAAGTTCTTGAGCACCAATTCCTCCGCCAGTCCCTGAGCGGTACCCTGAATTTCTACATCGACGTGGGCTTCGTCCGTCCGGATTCCCCGCAAATAGACGTTTTTTGTCCCGGTAATATCCTCTTTGAGGGTTTTGCGTAACTGGACGAAATCGGCATATTTGTCAATCCCCGTCACCAACAGCTTAACTACCGAGGTTTGCCTGGTTTCCCCCCGCCAGCTTGCCGATACTTGTCTGATGAGTTCCGTGGCTATATCCGATGTGGCCAGACCCAAGGCCTTGGTTCCTGCAATCATTTCGTCATCGTGCACGGCCGCGTTAGATGCCTGGAAGGAACCTATGGCGCTGCCGCTGTTCACCTGCAGCACGCGGAGCGACAGATGGGCTTCCACCGCGTGCATTCCTGTTCCAGAAACGTTTCCTGTTCGCTCGGCAACTGCAGTGCCCAGGACCGCGATGTCCGCGCCGACTTGTTCCGCCCAGCGAAGGGCCATTTCATCGCTCGGTCTGGTGGCCACAAAAGGTTCTGGGGCGGTCTCCCCGTTGTATCCCCCGTCCAGCCGCAAGACCGTAAAGTCCCGTCCTTCAAACGCCCGTCTTAACCCTGCTTCTACGGTTAGCATGGGGTCCGTGACGGCGTCTTTTTGCCAGGTAAAGTGCGGCACTTGCCATCCTACGTTCTTTTCGGAAAGCAACAGTATGACCCTCGGCAGATCCTGGTCCGATGCCAGGATTCCTATGGACTCCAGTTTGTTGCGAAGCGTATTCGTCAATACCGTCACTTCCACGACGACTCGATACAACCTGCCGACTTTGGATTCGGTAAGGACCTTGTAATTTTGAATAAATGCATCCGACTGTGAAAAGATATGGGCACTGAGCGACTGGAAATGACTGACCACCGCCGTGGAGGACAATAAGCGCTGGGTTTCCTGTTCGACGGCATGCCACAGACCCGACTCGATTGCCTCATCCCTGGCAATGGCTACGTTGCCTCCATGGATCTTTCCCGTACCGACAGCCGACAACCGTTTAGTCATTTCCGACTGTTCCGCCCCTATAGCACCTGCAGGCCAAGCCAGGAAGGACGTCCCGATCAACAGGAAAAAAAATATACGCACTTTCAATAAAGACATGGTTTTGTACCTACCCTCAGCAAGGATGAAATCGTAAATCATCAAAATTCGACCCGGCGGCGTAACCTGATTTATGGATGGGTTCTAATCTAAGACAATGGCTACCTTGCATTCTTTCAAAAACGCGAGATTCTTCGATCTTCCCTGAATGGTTGCCGCATCCGCGTTGCTGACCACGAAGTCGCACCGGTACGGCCCCTGGGCTCGAAGGGCCCTGACCAGCAACGGCGTGTTTCCCAGCCTGGGGCAGGCTTTTCCCGCCTCCAGGTCATGAGTGTAAAAAACCATCCCTTTCTGAACGGCAAATTCACGGCTTACATATGCGGGCCCATATACCTCCTGCCCATTTTCACTCCATATTTTCGGAGCCATGCATGGCCGGGCGGTCAGTCCCCGGGCATCAAGGAGGAGGCCGGTGTACGGCTTACTGCTTTCACCGAGGTTTGCAGGAGCGGATGGGTTCCCTGATCGTTGTCCCTCACCGGCAGGTGGGTTCAGCGTCCTGATTTGAGGCACCGGACGAATGTCCGACGGAAGCGCGAACTGGGCAAAGCCTCCTTTCATATTGAAGGCCAAGGTTAATTCCACCACCCCGTTCGACAGGTATTCTCTCTTGACGACTTCCGCCTTACGGATCATGCCTTCAAGCTGATTACAAACCATGGACCCGTCTTGGGTAAGGTCGGATATCCGATGAGACGAATCGATTCGCACGGATTGGATCGTCGAAAAGAGGTTGGAAAAAGACAGGGACTGCCTGTGAACAACATCGGTTTCCTTCGATTCTTCTCGGTGTTGCCGGTCTGGCTCGCCTAGGTCCGGCTCGGCTAGGTCCGGCTCGGCTAGGTCCGGCCCGGCTAGGTCCGGCCCGGCGATTTCGGTCACGTAGATGACCCACCGAGACCAATTGATGCGTCCCGAATCGAGTGATTCGACAACCTCCGCCGGTGATGCCGCTGAGCAATTCCAAGGTGCGGTGAATGCCAAAGCGACCAGGATTCCGACCTCTATTATCTTCACCTTTTTGACCCAAAGGATGGCTGAAAGCGCGTATCCGTTCTTTTTCAAAAGTTCCTCTCTTAGGCAGTCACGCGGGAAGATTCGTCGGGCGGGGTCTCATGCTTGATCGACAGATTGCCGCCACAGTGTATTTCCCGGCCGTGTTGCAGGAAGCAAAGAATGCGGTTGACCGCTTCCACGTAAGCCCGTGCACTGGCTTTCAGAATGTCCGTGCTGGACCCCCGGCCAAGGGCCCGAAAACCCTCTCGGGAGACCCAAACCGTGGCCACGCCTATGGCTTCTTTGGTTTCCGTAACTGCATGGACCTGAAATTCTTCCAGTTTGTGATCAATTCCCGCAATCTTGTCAATAGCCTTAAAGATGGCGTCGATGGGTCCGTCGCCTTGGCAACTGGCCTCCAAAATGATGTCTCCCTTCCTTAGCCTCACCTTGGCTTCGGCCGAAGCGCCGTTGCCGGTGGTTATCCGGTAGGTTTCCAGGCTGTAAGTCGCACGGTCGGTGAACTGGGAAAAGATAACGTCTTGTACAATGATGTCGATGTCCTCGTCGTAGACCTGTTTCTTTTTATCCGCCAAGGCCGCGAAACGGTCATGGACGGCCTTAAACTCCCCCGCTTCCAAGTCGTAGCCCAATGCCGCCACTTTACTTTTCAACGCATGCTTTCCCGATCGAGCGGTCAGGATCATGGTGTGTTCGGTAATCCCTACATCTTCAGGCCGCATGATTTCATATGTGGCCCGATCCTTCAGTATGCCGTCCTGATGTACCCCCGATGAGTGAGCAAACGCGTTGGCCCCCACCACAGCCTTGTTGGCCTGAACCATCATTCCCATCAACCGGCTGACCAGCCGGCTGGTCCGGGTAATTTCCTGAGTGTTGACCGAGGTCGAAAAATCGAAATAATCCTTTCGGGTCCGAATGGCCATTACAATTTCCTCCAAAGACGCATTCCCAGCCCTTTCTCCCAACCCGTTCATTGTGCACTCCACTTGCCGGGCGCCATTTTCAATGGCTGACAGTGTGTTGGCCGTAGCCAGTCCCAGGTCATTGTGACAGTGCACGCTCAACGTACACTGGTCGATGTTGGTAACGTTATCCATGAGATGACGAACCAGCATCCCGTATTGACTGGGGACGGCATAGCCCACCGTATCCGGAATATTGACCACGGTAGCCCCGGCGGCGATGACTTGTTGAACCACTTCGGCTAGGTAATCGGGGTCGGTGCGGGAGGCATCTTCCGTGGAGTATTCTACGTCCGGACAGAGGGATTTGGCAAACTTTAACGCCTCGAGTCCCCGTTCCAGTGCTTTTTCACGGTTGAGCCCGAATTTTTTTTCGATGTGGACGTCCGAGGTACCGAGAAATACATGAATGCGTGGGTGCTCGGCTTGGCGTATAGCCTCCCATGCCCGCTCGATGTCCTGGGGGACCGCACGCGCCAAGGCGACAATCGTAGGTCCTTTCACCTTTTCAGAGATCATCTGAACCGCGTCGAAGTCTCCCGGTGAGGAAATCGGAAAACCGGCTTCGATGGCATCAACCTGAAGGCGTTCCAGTTGCAAGGCGATTTGCAACTTTTCTCGGGGCGTGAGGCGGGCCCCGGGAATTTGTTCTCCGTCTCTCAAGGTCGTGTCGAAGATGAATATGCGTTCCATAATCTGTGTCTCCCTTTCTTATCAAGATTTTAATAAACTGCCAGGCGAAATGCGGGCTACGCAAAAAAAAAGCCGCAGGTTTTATCGCCTGCGGCCTTTGACTTTCTCTTTTATACTTAGCCTACCGCAGGCAAACTACTCCAAGAAGGAGTCCCAGTAGGAGCGACAAGCCCAGCGGTAATAGAAAGGTGTGAAGACTTATACCGATCATGTGTTAAGAAAAGCACGAGTGATGAGTCGTGTCAAGCTATTTTTAAACAAAAAACTTGACTTCGATAGGGCCAGTTGTTAACGGACACCCCTTATGCATATACTTTCAAATTCGGCTATACGAACGGAGAGACTATGAAACTGGACGAACAGATTATAAGCAAGGCCATTATCGAGCGATTTACGGAAAAGTGGCTGGATCACCTTCACTTGGACGTGGCCATCGTCGGTGGCGGCCCCTCCGGATTGGTGGCCGCCTACTATTTGGCCGAAAAGGGTCGAAAAGTAGCACTCTTTGAACGAAAGCTGAGTGTCGGGGGAGGTATGTGGGGCGGTGGGATGATGTTTAACGAGATCGTGGTTCAACAAGGGGGAAAGGAAATCCTCGATGACCTGCAGATTTCATCCCGGCCCTTCGAAGCCGGGTACTATACGGCGGACGCTGTGGAAACCACAACCACCCTGGCGTCCAGAGCCTGCCAGGCGGGAGCAAAAATCTTTAATCTCATGAGTGTCGAAGATGTGATCATCCGAAAGTCCGAAAGCCCCGAATCGACGGAAGTAATCGGCCTGGTGGTCAACTGGACCGCAGTGGAAAAGGCCAAGCTTCATGTCGATCCCTTGACGGTACACGCTCGCTTTACCGTAGATGCCACCGGTCACGCCACCGAGGTTATGCATCTCATAGAAAGGAAATCGGGTGCGGCACTCCTGACGGAAACCGGAAAAGTGGTAGGAGAAAAATCGCTCTGGGCCGACGTCGCGGAGCACTCGACGCCGGAAAACACCCGCGAGGCCTTTCCCGGGGTTTATGTGGCGGGTATGGCCGCCAATGCAACATTCGGCTCCTATCGGATGGGTCCTATCTTCGGCGGTATGCTTCTCTCCGGTAAGAAGGTCGCCCGGATCATCAATGAACGGTTGGCCGGGTAGCCCTTGTCAAGCGTGTTTTGTCAAGCGTCTTTCGGTTCGTTGTCAGTCCGGTCACTCAGGACCATCCGACCCGGAATTCCAACCCCGTTACTCAAATTGACCGCCGTGGCGGAATGACGCACTGGAGTTTGGAATGATTCCCTCGCAAGAAAAGTTGCCGGCCGACTATATGCTGGTACCTGCCACGGAAATCTCCGCCCGGGTTGCTACCTTTCAGCAACGCCTATCCGAGGCTGACCTCGACGGCGCGGTGATTCTAGACGGGGTAAACCTCTTTTACTTTGCCGGCACCAGGCAGCAAGCCCTGCTGTTTGTCCCGCAACGCGGAAGGCCGGTTTTCTTCGTGCGTCGCAGCCTGGAAAGAGCCCGCCAAGAGAGTCCAATAGAGTCGCTCATGCCCGTTGCCCGATTTGAAGAAATTCCGCCGTGGATTGCCGGAGCGGGCTATGGGACATCCAAGCTGGGGCTTTCCTACACAGCCGTACCCCTTTCCGTTTATCGGAAGTTGCAATCGATTTTTCCGCATACGGAGTTCCAAGATATAGGGCCGACCTTGGCCATGGTGCGGGCCGTCAAGTCCCCTTACGAAGTGGCACTGATGCGTGAAGCCGGCACCCGACACGGACAGATATTTGCCGAGATTCCCGGTCTGGTGTCTCCGGGTATGACGGAATGGCAACTCGGTTCGGCCGTTCACGGAGAAATGTTGAAGCGTGGATTTACCGGCCTTATGAGACTGGCCGCATTTAACAGTGAGCTCTTTGCCGGGGTGGTCGGTTTCGGAGACTCCGGCAATCACCCGACTGCGTCCGTTGGGCCGGACGGTTTGCTGGGCCTTGGAGCGGCCTTCCCACTACTGGGCGGAAGCCGAAGGCTCGGCCATGGGGATATTATATTCGTTGACAGCGGCTTTTCTTACGGTGGCTATTACACGGATATGACCCGGATCTTCTGCCTGGGTCGCCCGCCGGAGGTGGCCCTGGATGCCCACGGTATCTGCCTGGAGGTCCAAGAAGCGGTGCGAAAACGGCTCAAACCGGGTGCAGTCCCCGGGGAGATATACGAGGAAGTCTACGACACCCTGATCCGCGGCCAGTTCCGAGGTCGGATCCGCGGTCAGGGGCTGGAAGAAAACTTCATGGGCTATGGGAGCAATCAAGTGCCTTTTCTCGGACACGGCATCGGTTTGGAGGTCGATGAGTTCCCGGCCATCGCCAAAAAAATCCGTGTACCCCTGGAAAAGAACATGGTCGTCGCCGTAGAACCCAAGAAGGGCCTTGCCGGTGTTGGCTTGGTGGGTATTGAAAACACCTTCTTGGTGACCGATGAGGGCGGAGAAAAATTGACTATCGGGAAAGATGGCATCGTCGACTTGTGAGCCTAAAGCATATTCATCGGGTCCACGTCGATAATTAGCCGGTTCCCTTTGCAGGGCATTTCCTGTGAGGTCCGTCGCCGGAGGCTTCGGGCGATCTGATGCAAGGGATCCACCTGGGTCCCTTTAAGAAGAAGTTGCCATCGATATCGGTCCTTTATCCGGGAAAGGGGGGCCTTGACCGGTCCCAAGAGTTGGATGCAGTGTTGTCCGCGGGGATGATCGGAGATGACTTCCCGGCAGATTTGACCGGCCCGGCGGGCGTAGCGAGCGGTTCGGCCCTTGTCTCTTCCGGTGATGATGACCTGCATAAGGCGGCAAAAAGGCGGGTAGAGTGCCGATTGTCGAAACCCTATCTCCTGGTTGAAGTAGGCCCGGTAATCCTGGTCCTTTGCCGTCGTGATACAGAAGTGGTCCGGATTGAAGGTTTGAAGGATGACCCGTCCCGGCCGCTCGCCTCTGCCCGCTCTTCCGGCCACCTGGGCAAGTAATTGAAAGGTGCGCTCGCCGGAACGAAAATCGGGGAAATTGAGCGAAAGATCTGCGCACAGAATGCCCACCAACGTGATATTCGGATAGTGATGGCCTTTGGCTACCATCTGGGTGCCGATCAGGATGTCGGTCGCCCCCTCTTTGAGATTTCTGAGGATTCTTACCAAGCTGCCTTTGCGGCGGGTTGTGTCTCGGTCCATCCGGTCCACCCGAGCTTGGGGAAAAAGGGCTTCTATCTTGGCCTGTACCTTTTCGGTGCCCATTCCGATGGGAATGATTTTGGCGTTTCCGCAAACCCTACAGGAGGCGGTGTGGGGGGCCGTGTGACCACAGTAATGGCATTTGTAAGCATTGGCTTGCCGGTGAAGCGTCATCGTGACTTCGCAGTATTTACACCGTACAGGGGCGCCACAGGACAAGCAGGCCGGACAATTGGCAAAGCCGCGACGGTTTAAGAATAGCAATATTTGTTCTTTTCGCTCTAGTGCTTCTTCTATAGCCGTTTTGAGGGTGTCCGTGATAAAGGGCTTGGCCCGCCCGGAACCGGTTTCGGGTCTTAGGTCCACCACCGTTACGCGTGCCATATCCCGGTCTTCGATTCGCTTGTTGAGTTCCAGGCCCTGAAACTTCTTGCCCATCACATTGTAATATGACTGTAAGGAAGGGGTGGCCGAGCCCAAGACAGCGACGGCGTCCTGCTGTTTTGCTCGGACCACGGCCAGATCCCGTGCGTTATACCGACAGGTGCTTTCCTGCTTGTAGGATTCGTCATGTTCTTCGTCAACAATGAATAGGCCGGGATTCTCAAACGGGGCGAAGATCGCCGAGCGGGCCCCGATCGCAATCTTGGCTTTTCCTTCCACGATCCGCATCCATTGATCGAAGTGTTCTCCTGCGCTCAAGCCACTGTGTAGCAGCGCTACGCAGTCTCCGAAGCGGGCCCGAAACCGCCTTTCCGTCTGAGAGATGAGGCCGATTTCAGGAACGAGTACTAAGGCTTGCCGTCCTTGCTTCAACGTCTCACTGACGGCATGCATATATACTTCGGTCTTTCCGCTTCCGGTAACGCCATGGAGCAGATATGTCTTGAATCCTTGAGAAAGTCCCCGGGTGATGGTTTCCAGCACTGAAGACTGCTCTCCCGTCAGCTGATGCGGGGTCGTTTCCGACTCAATCGGTTCTCCAAAGGGGTCACGGTAAACGCACTGTTCAAACAGTTCTAAAAGTCCGGCGTCGGCCATTTTTCTTGCCAGCCGGCCTGCACCGGGAATTTCTCCTTTCAGTGTGCGAAGCGGCACCGCCTCTTGGGTGCCGAGGTAGTCCAGGATTCGTTGTCTTGTTTGGGAAAGGCCGGATGGCGGCACCCGTGGCTTTTCACCGGCCCGCACGAAGAGCGCCTTTTTCGGTTGGGTCCGTCCCGGCCGGATCTTTCTTTTCACCGTAACCAGTCCGGATTTCTCCATCTCACGGAGGGTCTTCGAACCTATTTTTCCATCCAAGGCGTTGATCAGGGCCTTTTCCGATATCGGCCCTAAACGGTTCAGGGCTTCAAGTATCTCCCGCCGATGCCGGTTCAGTCCCTCGGGGGCTTCCAGTGTTTGACGGCCTGCACGGGATAGCCCGATAGCTTGAAAGGATTTGGGATTTAGACCGCCGGGAAGCGCCGCCCGAAGTACCTCCCCGATCGGATACAGGTAATAATCGGCGATCCACCGAAAAAAGGGGACCATGGAGGCGGGAAAGACGGGGACGCTGTCCAAGACGTCAATGACGTCCTTGACCTGTTCTTGAACGGTACGATCAAAGCAAGCCAGTATATAGCCGGTTGCGGAGGTGTTTTTGACCGGCACGAGCACCCGTTTTCCAGGGGCGATGCGGGAGCGAAGGCTGTCGGGAACCCTGTATGTGAGGGGTTTAGATATGGGAAGGGCGACGGCTATTTCCGCATAGGATTTGTGTTCAGGCAACTATCGATTTCCTTTTTCCCTTGATCTGTGGTGGCAGTTCTCATATCAGTGAAAGGGGGTGCTTTGCTACACAAAAATCGCAACACCATAGGACTTTTAGGGGAGGTATTTTATGCAACAATACACGATTTATCCGTTGGTAGTGGGCGCCAATGAAACGGACCAGGGGGTGATGACCTATCTCCGCGATTATGGTGAGCGCATCTGGATTCCCATTTATGTTTTCTACTTGAAAGGATCGGACCGACATATTCTGATTGATACCGGATTGGAGCAATTCATGGTTCCCGACGATCTGGGGGCCCGTTACGGTTTCGAGATCCTCGAATTCGAAGATGCACTGGCCTCGGTGGGAGTCAAACCCGAAGACATCGACGTCATCATTCATACCCATCTTCACAACGATCACTGTGAAAATGATTACAAGTGTTCGAATGCGACCGTCTACGTGCAGAAGGCCGAGAGGGCATTTCTGGAAGATCCCCATCCCATTGACCACCGATACTATCCCGATGTCCTCGACGAGGTGACGGTCGTTGAACTGGAAGGGGATGCCAACCTCTTCGATGGTATTGATGTCATCTTTACCCCCGGTCATACGGTGGGCGGCCAGTCGATTTCCGTGAACACGTCGGAGGGTCGAGCCATTATTACGGGGTTTTGTTGCAATAACAAGAACTTTCCGGCCAAGGGTCCGGCCATCGCCTCCGGAGTTCATATTAACGCCATGGAAGCGTATGACAGCGCGCAGAAAATCAAAGAGATGGCCGATATCTTGATTCCCCTCCACGACCTTGCCGTGGGGGCGAAGAAAACCATACCCTGAGGTGGTCATGCGGCTGACGACTCTGGTGGAAAACAAGGCGTCCCGGCCGGGCCTTTGTGCGGAACACGGTCTGAGTGTACTTGTGCAAAACGGTACGGAGCGCCTGCTTTTTGACACCGGGCAAACGGACTGCCTGATTCACAATTTAAAGGCCTTGCGTATCGATCCGGCGGGGATTGACCGGGTGGTCTTGAGCCACGGGCACTATGACCACGCCGGCGGTCTGCTTTCTTTGTGTGCCTTTACCCATCCGGTCGTATACGCCCATCCGGAGATCTTTAGACGTCGGTATGCCGCCAAAGGGCAACTGCGCTACATCGGCATAAAGAAACGCCATTTCTACGAGCAACAGGGGGTGCGATTCGTTTTAAGCGATCAACCGACGGAAGTGATTGCCGATGTTCACACCACGGGGTATGAAACGATGGCCACTCCCTTTGAGGTGGTGGACAAAGGGTTTGTCTACCAAACGGATAACGGATATGAAAAAGACAACGTCCCCGATGACCAAAGCCTGGTGCTGCATACACCGCGGGGTCTGTTTGTCCTATTTGGATGTGCCCATCGGGGTATCATTAACATTATGCGGCAGAGCGAACAGCGCTTTGGCAAGAAGGTCTTCGGGTTTATGGGCGGTACGCATTTGGGGGCGGCCGAGGAAGATCAAGTTCGTCCGACCATTGATGCCTTGAAGACCATGGATTTGGAGATTGTCGCCCCCCTGCATTGTACGGGAACGGCGGTCACCGCCAGATTGGCCGGGGAATTCGGGGATCGTTTTATGTCCCTCAATGGGGGAAGTGCCATAGAGGTGGGCTAGAGTGAGAAGGGCCTTGAGGAGATGACGTTGTACCGAGACGATCCGATCGGCGGCGGGAAACCTGTTTTAAGGCCGGGTTTAAGGGGGATATTTTCAATATGACGGAAAAAGGCGGACCACCGACGGACTTTATTCGGGCCATTATCGCCGAAGACCTGAAAGCAAACAAGAACCAAGGCCGAGTAATCACCCGATTCCCGCCGGAACCCAACGGATATCTCCACATGGGGCATGCCAAGTCCATCTGCTTGAATTTCAGCCTGGCCAGAGAAAATGGGGGGGTCTGCCACCTTCGCTTCGACGATACGAATCCGATCAAGGAAGAACAAGAGTACATCGATTCCATCAAAGAGGACGTGCGGTGGTTGGGTTTTGATTGGGGCCGCCATCTTTACTACGCGTCGGACTACTTCGAGAGACTGCATACCTATGCAATCGCCTTGATCAAGGCCGGAATGGCCTATGTGGACAGTCTGAGTTCCGAAGAGATTCGGGCCTATCGCGGCACCCTCACCGAACCGGGCAAGGAAAGCCCTTATCGGGATCGTTCGGTGGAAGAAAATCTGAAGCTCTTCGATGCCATGCGGGCGGGCGAATTTCCCGAGGGTGCCCATGTCCTTCGGGCCAAAATCGATATGGCGTCTCCCAACCTAACCATGCGGGATCCCACTATGTATCGGATTCGCCATACCGCCCACCACCGAACCGGCGATGCATGGTGCATCTATCCCATGTATGACTTTGCTCACTGCTTGTCCGATTCGATAGAAGGAATTACGCACTCCGTGTGTACGTTGGAGTTTGAGGGGAATCGGCCGTTGTACGACTGGTTCCTCGATCAGCTTCAGGTCCACCATCCCCAGCAAATTGAATTCGCTCGATTGAACTTAAGCCATACGGTGTTGAGTAAGCGGAAACTGATCACCCTGGTCAAAGAGGGCCATGTGACCGGCTGGGACGATCCGAGAATGCCGACCCTGTCCGGCGTTCGTCGCCGGGGATATACCCCCGAGACCATCCGGACCTTTTGCGACAAAATCGGGGTGGCCAAAAGAGACAGCATGGTGGATGTGGCCTTATTGGAGCACTGTCTGCGGGAAGACCTCAACAAACGGGTACCTCGGGTCATGACGGTTCTGCGGCCCCTCCGGGTGATCATCGACAATTATCCCGAGGGCGGGGAAGAATTACTGGAGGCGGAGAACAGCCCGGAAGACCCGGAAATGGGGACGCGGCAAATTCCCTTTTCCCGGGAGATCTACATTGAGCAAGAGGATTTTCTGGAAGATCCGCCCAAAAAGTTTTTTCGCCTGGCGCCGGGCCGAGAGGTTCGGTTGA
This sequence comes from uncultured Desulfobacterales bacterium, assembly GCA_964440795.1. Classification (GTDB taxonomy): domain Bacteria; phylum Desulfobacterota; class Desulfobacteria; order Desulfobacterales. The sequence goes on from CAYTTQ010000003.1 coordinate 39,359, forward strand.
AGCACGCCTATTATATCACCTGTGTCGATGTGGTCAGGGATGAACAAAGCGGTGAGGTCACGGCACTGCACTGTACCTATGATCCGAAAACCCGGGGAGGTTGGTCCCAGGATGGTCGAAAGGTCAAGGGGACGCTGCACTGGGTATCCGTTCCCCACGCGGCCAAAGCGGAAGTGCGGCTTTATGACCACTTGTTTGTCAAAGAACATCCCGGCGATGCACCGGAAGGACGGGATTTTACCGCCAACCTGAACCCCCGGTCACTGATCACGTTGACGGAATGTCGGGTGGAGCCCGGTTTGGCCCGGTCCGAACCGGGATCTCGCTATCAGTTTTTGCGCCAAGGGTATTTCTGCGTGGATAAGGACTCGGTTCCCCACCGGCCGGTGTTTAATCGCACCGTTACCCTGCGCGACACATGGGCGAAGATACAAAAGGCCCAGAAGAAAGGTTAGGGCGTGTCACCGATCGGTGTATGACCCGGCGGAAATACGCCTGTCTTCATGTTTCCATTTCTTTCGGGCGACGTCCAACGTCCATTTCCAGTAGGTCCTGGGCGAGAACCAGCGGGCCTGCATAGGTCTTGCGGCACTGGGCGGCCACATCGACGGCGTCGCACTCGGGATAGAAGTGAGTCAAGACCAGTTTTCCCACGTCGGCCGCCGTGGCGATTTCACCTGCCAAGGAGGGGGTGAGGTGCCCGGGAACCTTTTGGTCGTCAGGCAGGGCCGATTCACAAATCAGCAGGTCGGTATCTTTGGCCAAGCGGATGAGATTGTCGCACATGTCCGTATCTCCCGAATAGACCATCGAGGTGCCGTCCGCTGCGGTGAGCCGATAAGCCAGACTTTCTTCCGTGTGATTCATGGGAAGACTGTCTATCTCAAATTCCGGGAATTCCAAGTGATCGGGGCCGCTGTTGTCGAGTTCCACGATATTCAATAGTTCCTGGGCCACTTCGATCCATTGGCCGTATGCCGACCGTAGATTGTCATAGAAGCTGCCGAATCCCTCGGCGGCCATTACGGAAAGCGGGATACGACGACGGCTTTGCGGGTACTTTGTGGCAAACAGCAAAGAGACGAATTCGCCCGTGTGATCGGGATGAAGGTGGCTGTAAAACAGATGGGATATCATGTCTATGGTCACGCCGGCCTCCAGGAGGCGTCGCATGGTGCCGGCCCCGGAGTCGAACAATACCCGGGCAGTGTCTACCTTGGTGAGTACGGCGCAACTGCTCCGCTTCAAAGAGGGGACGCACGTTCCGGATCCCAAGATGGTTACCTTTATCCTACCCATACCTTAACCCCATTCAAGCCGGTCCAAGCGATTGGCGGTATTTACCGGCGATTTTCAGGACGCGATAGACGGTTGCCCCGGCGATGTAGGCGATGTCTTCCGTGCCCAGATAAGACGAAATGGAAGCATCGAAATAGACATTGCCTTCCGCCGGGAATTCAGTGTCTCCTTCCCATAAGCAAAGAACCACCGGTACCCTGGGCAGAGAAGGCACGCGGAGCGCCACATCCCCCGGCGCCGTTTCCATTCGGCCCAATTGGCGGGCCACGTGTGAGAGGGCCTCGGGCCTTTCAGCCAAAGTCTTTACAAGCGGAGAGATCGCCCGTTTCACGAAGGACGGGTAGTAGAATGTACCCGAGGGAACTTCTCGGAAGCTGATCCACCGGGTTTCCATGGGAGCGCCCGTTGCCTCGGTCAGATAGTGAAGGAGGAGGACCTGATCGGGAAGGGACAATGGCGTATCCGCTGGTTCGAAGGCGATATTGTCTTTTGTTACCTGCAGCCGGTATGTCCGTCCCAAATAAGAGATCGGCACCCGCTGTTCGGTCGCCGAAATCTGGTGCAGGTCAACCCCGGCGTTGTGACAACACCGCTTGATGTCCCGTTCTTTCAAGGTTTCCACGGCGAGCCTGCGAGCTTCCCTATAATCGTCGGGTGTGGGCATATCCCTATAGCGGTTTCTTCTTGGTGTCCGATCGGATATTCGAATTGAGTTTCATCCATTCTTGCGTTAAATTGGAGATTCGTCAAGCGTGGAAATGATTTTTGAAGGAAGGAAGCCGATGGTAAATACAAAATGGATATATGTGGTGTTGGCAATCCTGTTTTTGGCGAGTTTTATGGGGGGAGACCGAACCGTAGCGGGTCAAGCGGGGGACGAGGAGGTCGTGGTGGCGGATTTTTCCGGAATCGAATCCGGTTCCTTTCCTTCCGGGTGGAAAGCGGTATGGGCTCGGGACGCCTCGGCTGAAGACATTTATAGCGTGGTAAAAGAGGATGACAACGCTTACCTCAAAGCCGTTGCCGACAAGAGTGATATTCTTGTTGCCAAGGAGTTTACCTACGACCTGCAGGTATATCCCTTCCTGAAATGGTCTTGGCGGGCAGAGGTCCTTCCCGAGGGAGCGGATGAGCGGGAGAAAGACACAGGAGACAGTGGAGCCGGTGTCTACGTCGTCTTTCCGGGCCTGTTCAGGCCGGAAAATATCAAATACGTTTGGAGTTCGTGTTTGCCGGTGGGAACAACCCTCGAGAGCCCCTATAACAGCAAGACCAAGATCGTGGTACTTAGAAATCGTTCTACGTCGCTGGGCAAATGGGTGTCGGAAGAGGTCAACGTATACGAAGATTACAAACGGCTTTTTGATGGAGAACCCGGAGAGGTGCAGGCCATTGCCATTATGTCCGATTCGAACGATACCGAATCCAAGGCCGTGGCTCACTATGATGACATCCGCATCAGCAAATCCGGTTCGGAAGAAAAGGCGGAGGAAAGACCATCTGGGGAAGACTCTGTAGACGAACCTCAGCCCGCCGGAATGCCCGGTGCTTCCAAATGACCGTTGGCCGTGTCTGTGGAATCCCTGAGGCTGGACAAGAGAGGCGCAGATGATACAAGACGACGGGTCGACTCCTGGACCGGGAGGCTTGCATTATTACGCGAGGTTGGCGATTGAAACGGTGAGGTTGAACCGATCGGCCATGGCGGTCGCTTCGGGAGACCGAGGGGCGCTGGTGTTCGGACTGGCGGCTACCGCCGTGGGCAATGGTTTCAGCGTCCTTTTTTACTCAGGGTGGCAGGGAATCGCCTTGTTTGCGTGCTTTTCGGTGGCCACAGTCGTTTTCTTTTCTGCCTTCGTTCATCTTTTTGCCGGATACACGAAAGGGAAAGCCGAGTTCATGGGTATCATGCGCATCGTCGCGCTGAGCGGGATTATTGATTGGTTGGCCGTCATTCCCTTTGCCGCCTTACTCGTCACTTTGTGGAGCGTCGTCATCGCCGTGGTCGGGGTTCAGGAGGTCTACGGGCTCAGTAGGGGCCGCGCCGTCTTGTGCGTGATGATATCCGCATGTGCCCTATGGATTATCACCGTGGCATTGTTTTCCGGCCCATTGGCTCAGTGGTACGAAATTCCGGGAGGATAGACCGGGGTGACAACAATTCGAAAACAGATGATGCACTTGCTTTCCGAAAACCGGTATCGTGCCAAGGAAATTTCTCAAGCGCTCGGCATTCCTGAAAAAGAGGTATCGGATCACCTACGTCACATTGCCCTCACCGTCGGTCGTCTCGGGCGGAAGCTTTCGATTGAGCCCGCCATGTGCCTGTCTTGTGAATATCTGTTTAGGGACCGAAAGCGACTTAGCAAGCCCGGGAAGTGCCCGAGGTGCAAAGGGCAACACATTAGAGAACCGCGATATCATATCTGTGAACGGTGAATCACCGATGAACCCGTCTTTGCTTCTTCCCTCCGCCCGTGTTACATAGAAACGCCAAGTGAAACAGCAGACTGCAAAATCGCCTTTCCGGCAGTGGCTGGACGCCTGTCGGGTCTACACGGACCGACGGGTTCTATCCCTCCTTTTTTTCGGATTCTCCAGCGGCTTGCCCCTGGCACTGACCTTCGGCACCCTCAGTTTGTGGTTGGCGGAAGTCGGCGTGTCCAAGACCACCATCGGTTTATTTGCCCTTATGGGCGTTCCTTATACATTTAAGTTCCTATGGGCTCCGGTAATCGACCGGACATCCCTGCCCTATCTGGGCCCCCGGCTGGGGCGTAGGAGAAGTTGGGCCATCGTGACCCAACTGGCCCTAATGATAACGATCACCGGCTTGGGGGCTACGGACCCGGTGGCACAGCCGAGTTTGACGGCCCTGCTGGCGCTTCTCGTGGCCTTTTGTTCCGCCACTCAGGACATCGTTATCGATGCCTATCGCGTTGAGATTTTAGAAGTCGAACAATATGGCGCCGGTGCCGCCACCATCGTTTTGGGATACCGTCTTGGCATGTTGGTTTCAGGGGCCGGGGCTCTCTATGTCGCCACATATGTCAGCTGGTTCGCCACGTACGGCTTGATGGCCCTCTTCATGTGTGTGGGCGTGGTTACCGTTCTGATAAACCCCGAACCGAAAGTGCGACGCAGTCAAGAATCGGTGGAACAAGAAAAGCGCATCGCCAGATACCTCGAAAAAAAGCCGCATCTTCAGGGAAGAGGCGGGCGAGTCCTTGCCTGGGTGTACGGCGCGGTAATCGGTCCCTTCGCCGAGTTCATGGGCAGGCGGGGATGGATGTTGGTTCTGCTTTTCATTCTCTTGTATAAGTTCGGAGATGCCCTGGCGGGGGTTATGGGAAACCCGTTTTACGTGGAACTCGGGTTTACCAAGATCCAAATCGCCAATATCAGTAAGGCCTTTGGTCTTGCGGCCACCATTTTCGGGGGCATACTGGGTGGGGTCCTGGTCAGCCGAATCGGTATCATTAAGAGTTTGATCGTGTGCGGAATTCTCCAGATGGTGTCCAATCTGATGTTTGCGGTTCTGGCGGTAACGGGAAACGATCTGGCCATGCTTGCTGTTACCATTGCTGTGGAAAACCTGAGTGGGGGGATGGGCACCGCGGCGTTTGTGGCCTATCTGAGTAGTTTGTGTAACATTGCCTACACGGCAACCCAGTATGCGTTGCTTTCTTCATTTATGGCGTTTGGAAGAACCCTGCTCTCGTCGTCGGGTGGGTGGCTGGCCGACCATATGGACTGGGTGAGCTTTTTTGTTCTTACCACCGGCGCGGCCCTTCCCGGATTGCTTCTGCTGTTGTGGATTACCAAGCGGTTTCCCCGTGTCTCTCCAAAACAGACCTGACGGCCGCTCATTTTGGTTCCCGGTCTTTATTGCAAAAGTGGTAGTCTTTTGTCGACCGGCCCCTTATTCTGGTCCAGTCCATGGGTCCACCTATCACGGGACACCATCCGGGGTCAACAAATTGACACCTTTGTTTGGCGGGCAGCAAACCAACCCCCCGCCTGCACGGGATATTACCGAAAACTGCCCGATAATGTGAGGAAATTCCATGTGCAAGCCCGATCAGTCCGGACGGCACAGTTCATGCTACAAAGGCGATAGTACCGTGTCAAAAGGAAATAGGAGATCCAGGGATGAAGGAGAATGTAGGGAGTGTGTTAGAACAAGGCGGCCTCCAAGCGTCGGGCTTGAGGCAAGGCCTTGTGGAAGAACCTGCGACCATTCCTACCTTTTCGGCCACCGGAGATACGGATCGAAAAGACGCCCAGGCAACGGCTCGGCGACTGAATATCCCGTACGTAGATCCATTGAGCGCCAATATCGAACCCGGGGCCCTTGCCCTTTTGGATCCCGACGTGGCCAAACGGCGGGAGGTGTTGCCCATTCGAGTGGTGGATAATGTTCTCTTGGTCGCTATGGCCGTGCCGGAAGAACGGATCGCCGTCAAGAGTCTGGAACTTCTTACCGGGTGTAAAGTTCGACCTGCCGCAGCGCCGAAAAGTGCGATTGTGGAAGCCTTGCAGGAGGCCTACAAAAAACCGGATCCGGACAAGACCGCTCCCTCCGCCAAAAAATCAAAGACCGTGGGAAAAACCGACTCTCAAGCAGAGACCGGCGCGTTTTCCATTTCCGTGATTTCCAACAAGGGGGGGGTCGGAAAGACGCACTTTTCTATTAATATGGCCTGTGCCCTTGCTGACGCCGGGGCCAAGGTGTTGCTTATCGACGCGGATCTGGGAAGTGCTGATATCTCCAACAAACTGGGGATATTCCCCGAGCATCATCTGATGGACTTTTTGGAAAAAGACAAGGAAATGCAAGACCTGGTCTTCCCCAGTGAATTTGGTTTCGACCTGATTTGCGGCACCTATGGAGAGTTTAAACTCGCCAACTTGTACTATGCGCAAAAGGTAAAGTTCATTAAACATTTTCAGAAAATAGCCGAACATTATGATTTTGCTGTTTTCGACCTTGGTGCCGGAATCGCCCGAACAGTGCTCGATTTCGCTCTCGGTGCGGACGCAACGGTGATTGTGACGACCCCTCAAGACCTGATCAGCGGTTATGCCTGCGCCAAGGCCGGGTTCTGCCGTTACAAAGAGCTGGAAGAGAAGCTGGAAGGCAAACTGGACGGGTATGGTCCCACCTTCACATTTTCCCCCCTGATGGTAATCAACCAAACGAAGGACCTGGAGCAGGGGGTGAAGCTTTATGATTCGATTTGCAAAACCGCCGATAAGAATATCAATGCCAGCGAAGGACGATTTCTTATCAAACCGGAATATCTCGGTGCCATTCCGTACGATAAAGAAACCCTTCGCAAAGTGGAACAAACAAGAAAACCGGTGTTCCGCAATTTCCCTTATGTCAAGGTTTCACAGTGTATCCGCCACATGTCAAAACGCTTCTGCGATGCCGACGCGCCCTATGATCCGCGGGTTAAATATCGACACACCTTCCGACGTTTTCGAGCCATTTTGACTCAAAAGATGTGACCTGCTTTTCCCCCGCCCACCGGTAGGAGATCTGTTTGTCGGCGGCCTATTTGGCTTCCGCCGCTTCGGCGAATCGGGTGTCGACCAATTTTTCCAGGTCGATCTTGCCCTTTAATAGCCCCATTTCGTCCAACATGTAATCCTGAATGGCCGCAAGATCTTCTATAACGGGAAAGAGTCGGTTCGTGGTTATTCGGTCCGGCGGATCGGTTAATACCTTTTCCACCAGGGGTTGTTCCTGGCTCAAGAACGGAGCACCAACCACAGACGCGGCGGATGGCTTCGCCGACGCCGCGATTCCCGATTTCACCAAACTGTGGGTGAATTCCTGAACTGCATCCGGGTGTTTGTCTATGATATCGTCGCTCATGACTACGACGCAACAGGGATGATCGGCCCACAAATCCTTAGACAAGCAATAGGCTTCGCAATACCCTTCCGTGATGGCTTGGGTGGCAAAGGGCTCGGCAACCATGAAGCCGGCAATCTCTCCGTCTTCGTCTTCCTTGAGGACATCGGGCATCATCGCGGGAGCCATTTCTTCCAAGAACACCTCCACCCCGTCTTGGCCGCTTTTACCGGATTTGAGTCCTTTTTCCGCCAGTAGTCGGTGAAAGAGCATATTGTGCACTGAGAGTTGATACGGAATGAGTACGAACTTGCCAGAGAAGTCTTCGGCCTGAGTGATGTCGGCGTTTTTACTTTTGACCAGGACGCTACCGGCGCGATGAGCAAGCAGAATCAGTTTCAATCCCACTCCGGAGTAAAAAAGGTCCATGGCCGTGGGTGCGAGAACGAAGGCGCCATCCAGGCTTCCGTCGGCAAGGCCGTCGGCTATTTCCATCCAACCTGTTTTGACGACCGGTTCCAGGGTGCAGTGGTGAAAAGTTTCTTTACCCCGTTTTACCTTGAGGTCCGTAATCCCCAAAATGAGATGGTCGGTAATCTGGAGATGTCCTATTTTGAGCACGGGTTTTTCAGCCATGGTGGCCTCCTGGAATGGTGTCGGCCCCGTTTTCGAACGGGCCAATCAGATGAGGCCGACTTTTCGCATTCGAAACTTATTAGGCAAGAGTTATGCCAAGCTGAAAGCGCTTCTCTTGAGGATGGCTACGTTCCTATTTTCGGCGTAATTAAATGGGGATTCAACGGCGGGGAGAAGGAGCGGTTACACGTCTTGTGAGAGGGCGCCTTCCTTGGCCAAGGCGATGAAATGGGCAATGTCGATTTCCTTGGGACACACATAACTGCAAGCGCGGGCCGTTCTGCACCGAGGGGACCCCGTTTCACCGTATAAGACCTTCAGCCGATCTTTCTTGGCCGTTTCTCGAGGATCCATGACCCGAACAATATTGACCAGCACGGCGTTGGGCCCCAGGTAATTCTTTTGGGTAACACAGGCGGCGGCACAACAGAAACAGTTAATGCATCGGGTGGCTTCAACGTATTGGTTCAATCGTTGCGGCGAAATGCGATATTCGTCCCCTTCCGGATGGGTGGGGGCGGGAGCCATGATGTACGGTTTGGCTTCGTGGACCCGTTCGTAGGCTCTTTCCAGGTCTACGACAAGATCCCGTATGAGCGGGGCCACCGTCAGCGGCTCGACCTCGAATACCCGGGTTTGAAATATTTCAACGGCCCGCTCTACCAGAAGTTCGCATGTGAGAAGTGGTTTTCCGTTTATTTTCATCCCGCAGGTGCCGCACTGGGCGTGTTCACATGAAGAACTCCACGCCAAGGTAGCGTCCTGCTCGTCATTGATCTTTCGAAACAGGTCTACAAAGCGCAAAATCCCGCCCACTCTCAGTTCGTACGGCTGTATCCACGACCGGCCCGTATCCGGGTCATAACGGCTGACTTTCAATGTAATGTCATATTCACGGGACATGGCCCCATCTCCTTATCGACAGACACCCTTTTTTCGAAGGGACGCCGGATCCCGGCAGTCGGTGCCTTCTTAGTACTTCCTTTCAATTATCCCGAATTTTTCCGCGTCCCCCCCCCCCGCCTCGTGAATACTCATGTCAATGGGCCGGCGGTCGAGTGTGACCTTTCCGTATTCCGTCATGAAGGCGAGGGTGTGATAGTGGAATTCCGGGTTTCGTTCGGGATAGTCCTCTCTGTAGTGTCCCCCCCGGGACTCCTTTCTGGCGAGGGCGGATTGAGCGATGACCATAGACACGTCCAGCAAGTGGTTCAACTCCCAAAACTGAATGAGTTCCTGATTCATGGTCAGAGATTGGGAATGCATCGGCATCCGACCAGCTCTGGACTTAAGTTCCGTGAGCACGCTCACCGCCGTTTGCAGCCCCTTCGCCGTTCGGAACACGCCCACATTTTCCATCATGATTTGACGCAATTCATTTCGAATTCTGGCGTAGTTTTCTTTCCCCTTGGCAGCAAAATAGGCTGAGAACTGAGAAAAAACGCGGGCTCCCGCGTCTTTGGGAAGGGAGGATGGGGGAAAGTCGGCGTCGGATAAGTACTGCGTTACTTGCTCACCCACGACCTTGCCCATGGTAATGAGTTCAAGAAGAGAGTTGGTGCCCAATCGGTTGTGCCCGTGGAGGCTGGCCGCAGCGAATTCACCACAGGCATACAGTCCGGGAACCGTCTCCGTGGCATTTGTATGGATTTCTCCCAAGAGGTTTGTGGGCGCTCCCCCCATCTGGTAATGGGCTGTCGGGGTCACCGGGCAGAGCTCACACTGGGGATCCACATTGACGAATTTTTTAAAGAAGCCACATACTTCTTGGATCTTGGTCCGGTGAACGTGTTCAGGGATATGTTTCAAATCAAGCCATACGTGGGGTAGCTTGTGGTCGCCGTGCATGCACCCCCTGCCTTCTTGGATTTCTTTCATAATGCAGCGGGAGACGAGATCTCTCGGCGCCAGGTCTTTTGCCGTAGGGGCATAGCGGGCCATAAACGGTTCGCCTTCCGCGTTTCTGAGTATTGCGCCTTCCCCCCTAAGCGCTTCGCTGGCCAGGATGCCCGGACCGACAATGCCGGTGGGGTGAAACTGAACCGCTTCCACATCCATCACGGGCAGGCCCGCTTCCAGGATCAGGGCCAGGCCATCCCCCGTATTTTGTTTGCAGTTGGTACTGACCTGGTACATGCGGGTCTTTCCCCCGGTGGCCATGACCGTGGCTTTGGCCAAGATGGCGACAAATTTTCCGCTCGCCTCCATAAAGGCAACGGCCCCGATACACCGGCCCTCGTGAAAGAGGAGCTCCGTCGCCAAACTCTGGTTCAAAAAACTGACTTCGTGTTTCAAGGCTTCACCCCAGAGGGTGTCCATAATGCCTTTGCCGGTGCGATCGGCCTCATAACAAGCGCGAAATGCCTTGACTCGGCCGAAATCCAGCATGTGGCCCCCAAAGGGCCTCTTAGCGATGCGACCTCCCTCCGTACGGCTGAAATGCATACCCCGTCTTTCCAGCCATACGATTTGTGACCATGCGGATTCGCAAACCTGCCGAATAATATTTTGGTCCGCCGAGCAGTCCGAGCCTTTCCAGGTGTCGAACATATGGTAAACAACCTTGTCTACCGGGTCTTTGGGATCCACGGCCGCCACGCCCCCTTGGGCGGTGGAGGTGTGTGATTTTTGAGGGCTATGCACTTTTGTCAGGGCGACAATGCTCGTCCCCGGGCGATTCTCGCATATGGCCGCGGCGCATCTCAGTCCCGCCCCGCCGGCACCCACGATGAGTACGTCCGGTCTTAGTACGGAATCAATTTTGAATCGTGAGGTCAAGGCTTGGCTCCCTTACAGGCTCATGACAAGTTTGGCGCCGGCGTAGCCGGAAATCGACATGACCGCCGCCACTGCCAATCTTAGGGCGGCTCGCAGGTGTCTGTTTTCCGTGTAATCGCCGACGATGGTACTGATGCCGAATCCGGCGTGAAAGAAAACGATCAGGACGAAGGCCGAATCCATCGCCTTAATGCCGACATGGGAGACCCTGGCCAAGATGGTGTTGACGTCATGGCCCGCCTGGTAAGTTAGGTGCATGAAAAAGAAATGCCCGGAAACCATGGGCAAAAGGAAGGCCCCGGAAATCCGTTGCAGCTTCCAGAGGGAGGCGTTTGCCGTGGGCCACAGTTTTCTCCAGACAACGAAAGCGGCCAGGAGGCCGGCGATGAAGACGACGAACCAAAAGAAGCCTGCCGACACCTGCTGGTCGCCCATGAGCATGAACACGCCCAGACTAAATACATAAAGGGCGCCCAACCCGACAACCCAGCGGATCATCTCGGTGTCATTCCTTACCCGGAAGACTTCGTATAAAATAAGTCTCCCCCCGTTAAACGCATGGAATATGACGGGAATCGCCAGCGTCCATTCCAGAAAAGCAAACAAGAAGTTGTTCAAAAAGTCCATTTTGGCGGCAAACTCCGCCGGGGTGTACAATCCGGACAAGGTGACGATATGAAAGAACATGAAGCCGACCACAGCCACACCGGAAATACGGTGCGCCCAGGTCATGACAGCCCCCCAGCCCCTCGCGGCGGCGTAATAAAAGAGCCTCTCCCGTAGGGCCAAGATCTTGGTTACGTAGGCCGCAAGGCCGCTTTGTTGTGCCCCTGTGTTCATCACGGACTCCGATTCGATTTTCCGGCCCCCGCTGTACATACCCCCCTCAGGATCCGCGGGGGTGGTAAGCCTTCTTTCCAGCGTACATCCCGCAGATTTCCTATCACGAACGCCGCCAATGTCAACCATTACCCCGAACCCAAATCCACCGCTTGCCGCCCAAGGAGTTGACATTTTTCTTTGTTGTCTGTAATGATCGGCACGATAGGCTTGCAATCTCGCGATTTCACCATCATGGTTTTAGAGGCAAATCCGCCGGGGCGGTTTTGGCATAGCTTTTGTATGTTCATGTCGGGGCGTCTTTTTGACAGCGTGACGCCATGGCGGGGGGCGATCGAGTGGGTAGCCGGCGGCCTTCCAGATGATGGGAAAGAAAGTCTTTGGTTATGTCACAAACAGATTCAAAAGGAGAAAAAGCCCGACCGACGGGCGCGTGGCTCGACTTTCGAAGGAAGGTTGTCGATGGTCACGATGAGAAAAGACGGTATCCGCGGCTTGAGTTCCATTGTCCGGTGAAAATACAAGGATTTGACGGCGTGCACAAGATTACGGATATCGGAATGGGCGGGGTGTTTGTAGAAATTAAAAATGCGTCGCAGGTTAAAGTGGGTCAGGTACTGCAGCTGGCCGTGAAGTTTCCCACCGAGTATGAACCGACCAAGTTAAAGGCCCAAGTGGTCAACGTTAGGGACCGTGGGATCGGGTTCAAGTTTCTCGATCTTAGTCGAGAAAATCAAGAAGTCATACGAGTCTGTTTTAACACCTTCAAAGATACGATACCGATTACGTAATCCCTTTTTAAAATAGCTTTTGGGGCACAACACGGGGGGGTCCGGTTAACTTGGCGTTGTTTCCGGTGAGGTTGGTAACGATGTCGTAGGTGTGAGCGACCGCCTCGCTCGATTTGTCCAGATTGAGAAAGGGGGTCATATTCGAAACGGCCCTTTCCAATTCCCTGTCGTATGCAATGCTGCCGAGATCGACGGAATTGATCATCATATATTTTTCCGCCACTATCTGGACGATGCGTCCGGCATTCTTGTCTTTGTGAGACCGGACCATGTTGGTGATAATGGCCGGTTTGATCTTGTGCACTTCTTTCTTTACTGTTTCTCGGGTCTCTGTGCCGTCCGATTCCTCCACCGCCTGCAGTAAATCTTTTAAGGTTCGCATCTGGAGTTCGTTCTTCGGGTTCATGGCGGTATTGACCAGCGCTTGAAGGGAGGGATTTTGTCTGGAAAGCTGGACCAATCGTCGAAACACGGCATTTCGTATGAAGCCGTAGGCATTCTGGATGGACGTCGGTTGAGGGGTTAAAACCAGAATCTTCCGGTGGGAGACGATAAAAAAGTCAAGAAAATGAAACGATGACCCCGCCCCCAAGTCGAGAATGACATAGTCCGAATCGAGCTTGAACAGGTTTTGAATAACCTTCACTTTCTGAGCGAATTGCAGATTTGCCAAAGAGAGGACTTCGCTGGCGCCGCAGATGAGACGCAGGTTCTCCATGTCCGAGTTTATGCAGATCTCTTCCAAAGAGGCGTGGCGTTTGGCCACAAAGTCCGCCAGATTGTGCCGGGGATTTTTGATGCCCAACAGGGTATGCAGGTTCGCACCGCCAAGGTCTGCATCCACGAGAACGGTCCGTTTGCCCATTCGGGCCAACCAAAAGGCCAACAAAGCGGAAACGACGCTTTTGCCCACCCCGCCCTTGCCGCCGCCGACGGCCCATAATTCCGGCCTCGCCTTTTTGCTGATGTATTTTTCGATGATATCTTCTCCTTTGAGATTTCGTGGGCCGAACCAAGAAGATTAGGGCTTGATGTATGATTCCCACAAGCTCAAGATCAAGTTTTGCTCTCCATCACTTCCGGAACAATATTCGCTCAGCTGGGCTTGGGTATGGGGGTCCATCTCCTTAAACTGCAGTCCCAGGGCGACACTCGTTCCATTTTGCCCGGTTATTTCTTTGCCCCACACGATATTGCTTAGGATGTTCAGGCTTTCTCCGGCGTTGGACAGGCTCACTTGCAGCTTGGCCGTTGCTCCCACCAGTTCCCCCGGCGGGCCGCTTCGGTACGTATCACCGAGAACGAAACAGGTGCCCCCCACGGAAATATCTTCCGTGAACCCGTCGAAAACCAAGGGGGAATTATTGGGACCTTTAAAAAAGATTTTTATATTCGCCTTAGTAGGCAATTGGTGTCGCTTTGTCTTTCGTACGGCCGGCGAAGTATCAGTGCCCGGGGCCTGATCCTTTTCTTCGTAAAGGGCTTTAACCAGCGTTTCCAATTTGGGATACTCTTTGCAAATGCCTTGGAGCCGTTCGCTCGAGATCTTGACAAGTTCCGAATGCGTAATGGTTTCCACATCCGAGCAGGATCGTTTCTCTTGGTCAAAAGGATAAATCTTTCCGAAAAATTGATTTTCCACTAGGTCCGTGCTTGTCCCGTTGCCCTTGTCGGCGCTTTCCTCTGTCGGCGGATATGTCGTTTCCTTGAGGACTCCGGAAACGACGAAATATAGATGATCCTCCAAATCTCCGCACTTCTTGATCCGTCGTTGTGCAGGGAAACGGACTCGGACCAGCTTCATCATGAAGGCAATCATTTCGGGGTATGTCATTTGGGTGATGAAGCCCTTCAACGGAAGGTCGTCCGACCCAATCCGCCTCAAGGTGGCATGGAACCGGCGGGCTTTCTCATGGGATGGCGGGGCGAGACGCCACTCCAAGATTTTGGCCACCATGGCCTGAAGCATCATCCCCTGATCGGCAAAAAGTCGGCAGGCTTTGCGGTAAGCCCGGACAGCGGCGTCACTGTTTTTGGTGCCGGCCAACATATCTCCGTAAGTCCGATGGACACCGGGATTATTGGGAAAGATGGCCAGGGTGTTTTCAAAATCCTTCAACGAGTCAAAGGTTAATGACCCCTCAACGATTCGTTTGGCGATACTATCTTGGTTTTCCGTTGCCGCACGCATGTTCACGTTTTAATCCTCAATCAATTCTGCTTGCCGTTGTTCAACGCGTCCACTAAGGCGTCGATGCGCTGGTTCATTATTTCCGCTTTTTTCTGTTGAAGTCGCATCACCTCATAACAAGACTTGAGCTTTTTATCGTTGGCGAGCACCATCTTGCCGAGCTTTACCACCCGTTTTTCACTCAAATTGATCTGTTTTTGAAGGGTTTCTACCACTGCGGTTGACGCCCCGCCGGCTGTGTCTTCGTTAAACCCCTTAATCAAGTTTTCCAGATCTCCTCTTTCCTCATCGGAAAGCCCGCCGCCCTGAGTTTTTCCCACGCCGGGATCAGTAGCCTTTGGTGTTTCCGTCCCGGTGTCTCTCTTTGTTGGCGCTTCAGCCGCGGAAGGAGCCGGCTCCGTAGTCTCTTCGTCCGCCGGCTCTTCCAAGGTCAGGATGTCGTCTTCGGTTTCCTCTTCGGAATCGGTTTCTCCCGAGACCAGCGCTTCAAAGGCACGGGCGTCCGCATCCGCCCCCTCCTCGTCACCAAGGCCTGCTCCCGGTGCCGAATCTCCGTCTTCGGGCGTTACATCGTCCGTCGACGTGTGCGAGGTAGACACTTCGACGGCCTCTTCCGGCGTTGATTCCGGTTCCGTAGCAATGGTGGCTGGTTCCGCTGTTTTGGCTTCGTCCGTTTCGGCAATCCCGTCAGGCTCAGATAGTGGGGCGGCGGAATCTTCCGGATCTTCCGGGGTGGCGTTCCCGGCCGCCACCAGTTCGTCCAGGGCCCGGTCCAGAGGTTCCTCGGCATTTATGTCTTGACTGGGGGTAATGGTCGTTCCCTCCTTTTTGCGGTATGACAGTAAGGGACGGTTATTTGAGCTTTTCTAGTTCATCCTCGATTTTGTTGTCCAGCCGGGCGATCTTATCCTCGGTCGCCGAGTCCACATCCGGGAGACCGTTCTTAGACGGCACACCGTTCTTTTTGTAGACAAGCGTACAGAGCAACGCGACAATCATGGCGGACAGCACAGTAAGCGCCCCCAACAGATAGACTTGCACAGGGGTGCCGGTGGGTGACGTATTCGCCACCTTCTCCCCCCTGCTTATTGTTTCAGCGGTATCCACCGCAGATCGAGAATCCCGTTGAGGTGTCCCGGCCGGCTCGTTTGGTTTTAACGGTGTTTTTGTGCCGGTGCGTGCCGGTGGGATTTCAGACGCCGATGCTGTTTGAGACATCGATTTACGGGCGGTGTCAGTGCGCTGTCCTGTCTCCTCTGTCTTCCCTGGGGGCTCTTTACCTGCTGCGGTCTCGGGTAATGGTGGTTGGGTGTCCGCAACAGCGGATTCCAAGTTCCGAACAGCTGGATCTGCCGCCGATACATCTATGGGCCGGATGTCCAGGACCAATCGCGGCGGGTCAGACAGGCGTAAAGTGGTCAACTTGGGGAGAGGAAAAGCCAAGTGAATCTGTGCGGTCAAATTTTCGTCCTGTTTTTGGAACTGCAAATATTCTATCCGCTCCGTGGTTTCCCCCGGAATCTTTTCGGGGAGAACCGTGGAGGTGTTGGAAAACAGAACGGATATCTCCTTTTCACCGTTCAAAACCGGTTCTTCGTAAGTGGGAGCGGTATTGAATTCAAATACCAATCGGGTGTGGTCGTTATGTTCCCCGATTCGGATATATCGTAGTTCCGCGCCATCGGCCGAAAGGGTTAGGACGAAAAAAGCCAAGCTAAAACCGACTGTTCCCAGCACACTCTTTATCCACATATCATCTCACTCCTGCCGGTGACCCGGCAAATGACCTCAGCACGCTGTGCAATATATTCAAGATCCGTACCAAGTCTATGCTAAATCTCTGACGCCGTTGCGGTATCGACGCAGTCTATAATCAGGGGTGATTTGAATCGATATTAGCTATTTGACCTATGGCGGAAAGCATAAGAAAATAACTAAAGGTCCAATCAGTCGGAAATGAACGAAACATCAATTAGGGCCTTGGCTAAACGGGCCAGGCAAGCGGATAAGGAGGCGGTCTATGGAGACCCTGGATTGCACCGGGCTATGGTGCCCGCAGCCGGTCATTCGGACCAAACAGTTTATCGAATCGAAGCCGGACGTGAACCGGTTTGTGGTTGAAGTTGACAATGACGCGTCGGCTCAGAATGTCGCCCGATTTGCCGAAAACCAAGGGTTCACGGTAAACGTCGGATCGAACGGTTCGGTGCTCAAGGTTCAGGCCGACAAATCCCACGAGGGCTCTCCCGTAGCACAAGAAGAAGTCGCCGCACAATCCATTGAAAAAACACTCATACTGATTACGTCCGATTCTATGGGCTCCGGCGATGAAATGTTGGGTGGCAAGCTCATGATGAACTACATCAACACGTTAGAAGAAATGGGTGACGCTTTGTGGCGAATCATCTTTTTGAACAGTGGGGTGAAACTCACGGTTGAAGGAGCCCAAACGCTGCCGGTCCTGCATAAGTTGGAATCACAGGGTATCGATATTCTGGTTTGTGGAACCTGCCTGACTCATTTCGATTTGCTCGAACAAAAAAAAGTGGGGGAAACCACCAACATGCTCGACGTGGTGACAAGTATGCAGCTGGCGGGTAAAGTCATTAGTGTATGACGCCCTTGTATCTGTGTATGAGGTCTGAACCCTTCCCATAATGTGGATGTTTCTTTAAAGTCTTTTCAGGCGAGTAAGGCGTACCCTTTGCGATGTGGCCGATGGGAAAATTTTCCCCCTCCCGGACAGCTCCCGGAACTTCTTTCTGGTCCCGGCGGTGTAATATGTCCGCCTCCGGCCTCGACTTACCTCCCAGCTACCCGTAAGATGCCTATATTATAAGAATAAAGTATATCCCTCCCCCCTTTTTCGTATTTCTTCTTTTTTCGGCATATCCCCTGCAAACTACCCGATTCAGCGATTCCGGATCAGCAGAAAATGTTGTCGAGGCGTTGACAAATGTCCAAACCTTCTTACGCTGTAGAAACAGAGTAACGGAATATGTTCAAACGTATTTGCCATACACCGGACGGCGATTTCTTCAAGGACCGCCGGAGTGGAAAAGACCGACGCAAAACCATCGATCCCCGTTATCGGAACCCGGCATATCCGGAATTTGTTGATCGCCGGAGGGAGGACAGGCGGCGACCGGGAGAGGAAGGCATGGACTGTGTCGTCACCGAGCACCCGAATTCTCAACTGGTTACCACCATTGGGATTTTGGCGGGTCTGTTTTTGCTCTGCCTTTTCTTCCTTACCACCATCGACGTGGACCGGATGGCCGAGGTGGAAAGGGCGGCCAGTATCTTTTGCGATAATATTATCCCCTATATCCTGCCCTGGTCGTTTTAGGGGATCTCCCGATGATTCCAAAACTGGCCCTGTGTAATTTTCTTTCCGATCCCCGGGACCTCAAAGCGCTGGCTTTTGAGTATGGCTTTTCCGGTGTGGACTGGTCTTTTGATCTTAAATCGGTGCCGGATTCGCCATCTGCTGAGGCCCATTGGGCGGAAACCCTCTCTGCCTTGGGGCCGCTTGAGATCCGCTACCATTGTCCTTTTTACAAGCTCGACTTGGGTCACGACGACCCGGAGGAAGCGGAAAAGGCGGCCCGTCTATTCCAGCGTATTATCGGACTGGTCTCCCGGGCCCAAGGTCGATTTCTGACCGTGCATATCGGTCTCGGGCACGACTCGACACAACCCCTGTCCTGGGACTTGACGGTTTCGAAACTTCGGGATCTTGTTGACTATGGGGCGTCACTCGGGGTTAAGGTATGCTTGGAAAACCTGGCCTGGGGGTGGACGAGTAAGCCGAACCTGTTTGAAAAGCTCGTCCGGGGCAGTGGTGCCGGTGTCACATTCGATATCGGCCATGCGCACGCCAGCGAAGCGGTTCGGAGCCACTATTTTTCGCCCAAGGATTTTGTAAGCCCCCACGCCGATTGCCTGTACAATACGCACATTTACCACACCGAGGTTTCCGGGTTGGGACACGTTCCTCCCCGGCGGGTACAGGATATCGAAGATCGGTTGGATATTGTCCGACTCAGCCACTGCGACTGGTGGGTTCTTGAGGTGCGGGAGATAAACGGTTTGCTTCAGACCAGACAGGTCGTGGACGAATACCTCAAACAACGGAATCGACAATGAAGATTATACTCGTCCTGTTGGACGGCCTCGGGGATCGCTCCTATGTGCGGTTCCAAAACCAAACGCCTCTGCAGGTTGCCCACACGCCGAATTTGGACCGCCTTGCCGGCATAGGCAGCAATGGCTGCTTTCATGCAAGTGTCTGCGGAGAGTGCTTGCCCAGTGAAATGGCCCATTATCTGCTCTTCGGATATTCCCGGCCGAGTTTCCCCGGTCGTGGATTGTTGGAGGCGGTGGGTGAGAAAATTCCGTTCCGTAACGACGACGTAGTCGCTCTGGCCCATCTATCTTACATAAAGTGGCAAGGCTCGGAACCTGTCCTGGTGGACAAACGGCCCGCCATGCCGGACGGGGACCTGGCGGCGCTCTTGTCGGCCGTGGGTACCGCCAGGTTTGGGGGGTGCGATTTTAGCCTCCACCCGACGCGAGGTCACGACGGTCTATTGCGGATCCGAGGGGAGGTATCGGCCCAGGTCTCAGACTCCGATCCCATGATGCCGGGACAACCGATGGCCCGGATTCATCCGTTGGACGGCAATCCGGAACCGATACGGGCCGCGCGGACCGCCGATGCCTTAAATGCCTATCTGACCTATTGTCATACCGTCCTGGAGAATCATGCTGTCAACCGCAGCCGACAGGCCAAGGGACTCGCGGCAGGAAACTTTCTGGCCACCCAACGTTGTGGCAAGCGGGTGGCTCAGGACCCGTTTGGCGAGAAATGGGGTATGAAAGGGCGTCTGATCGCTTCCGGAGCGGTGTACGGCGGGCTGGCTCAAGAACTGGGATTGACCTTTGAGCGGGCAGTGGATACGTCCGCTCCAGGAGAAGACCTGGGCCGGCGTGTGCAGATGGCCTTGGATGACGAAACGCATGAGTTTGTCCACGTCCACACCAAGGTGCCCGACGAAGCGGCTCATACGGGAGATCCCGAAAATAAAAGGGTCGCCATCGGGGAACTGGATGATGGGTTGAGGCCCTTGGTCGACGCGGTGAGTAACGGACGGGATGACTTGGTGGTGGCCGTAACGGCGGATCACTCCACACCGAGCGTGTCCAAATTGATTCACTCCGGGGAACCGGTACCGCTAACCCTCGTCGGCAGACATGTCCGGCGGGACAAAGTAACATCCTTTGACGAGATCAGTGCCGCCAAGGGATGTCTTGGCCTTCTGCGGGGCCGGGAGTTGATGCTCATGTTGCTCAACTACGCCGATCGTTCCGCCCTTGTCGGTCACTGTTTGGACGGCCGAAGCAGGCCCTATATGCCGAGACGTTATCCTCCCTTCGAGCCCTAACGCCTCATCCCATCTTCGGAATTCGAATTTTCAGCCCCAGTTCATCGAGTTGCTTTGGATCCACCGGGCACGGGGCGTCCGTCAAGAGGCAGGTCGCCTTCTGGGTCTTGGGAAAGGCCATCACGTCTCGTATCGATTCTTGCCCGGCCATGAGCATGACCAGTCTGTCGACCCCCATGGCAATGCCGCCGTGCGGCGGGGCACCGAAATCAAGGGCGTCCAGCAAGAAGCCGAATTTGGCTTCATATGTTTTCCGGTCGATACCCAGGGCCTCGAATACCTTTTCTTGAACCGGACGTTCGTGATTGCGAATGCTGCCTCCTCCGATTTCAGAGCCGTTCAAGACCAGATCGTAGGCTCTGGACCTCACCACCCGCGGGTCTGCGGTCAGATGGTCCATGTCGGATTCCATCGGAGCGGTAAATGGGTGGTGCAGCGCCTCGTAGCGTTTTTCCTGCTCGTCATACTCCAGGAGGGGAAATTCGGTAACCCACACGAAACAGTGTCGGGTATCATCGATGAGGCCCAGCTTACGGCCCAGGTGATTTCTTAAATGGCCCAGGGCCTCGTTGGTCACCTTGGCTTGATCCGCCACAAACATGACCAGATCTCCCGGCTCCAATCCCAATCTCCGGCTTAAAGCGGTCTTTTCTTCTTCAGAGAAAAACTTGGCAATCGGGGATTGCCATTGATCATCCCGGATTTTAATCCATGCCAATCCCTTGGCCTGGTAAACGGCGGCAAAGGCGGTGAGGTCGTCGATTTCCTTTCTGGAAAGATCGATGCACCCCTTGGCGTTGATGGCTTTGACCATGCCCCCCGCCTTGACCACCTTCGAAAAGGCCTTAAACTCCGCGCTGGCCACGATGTCCGAAACATCCGTTAACTCCAGGCCAAAACGAAGATCCGGTTTGTCCAGGCCGTATCGGCCGGTGGCCTCCCGGTAGGTCAAACGGGGAAACGGAAGCGCCAGCTCGATTCCCAAAATATCCCGGTACAAGACGGCCATCAGACCTTCGGTGACCGCCATGACATCTTCTTCCGACACGAAGGACATTTCCAAGTCGATTTGAGTGAATTCCGGCTGCCGGTCGGCCCGCAGGTCCTCGTCTCTAAAACAGCGGGCAATTTGATAGTACCGGTCCAAGCCGCCGACCATCAGGAGCTGTTTGAAAATCTGGGGAGACTGGGGCAGTGCGTAAAACCGGCCCGGATTCACCCGACTGGGCACCAGGTAATCTCTGGCACCCTCAGGGGTACTCTTGGTCAGAAACGGGGTCTCCACATCCCAGAATCCCAGTTCATTGAGATAAGACCGCACGCTGCGGATCATGCCGTGCCGAACCCTGAGGCTGTCTTTGAGCTGAGGGCGACGCATATCCATATATCGGTACTGGAGGCGGATGTTTTCGGATACCTGAACATCGTCTTCCAGGACAAAAGGCGGCGTTTTGGCGGTATTCAATATCTTGAGTTCGGAAACCAGGACATCGATCTCCCCGGTTACCAACTTGGGATTAATCATCCCTTCCGGCCGCAGTACCACGGTTCCCCGAACGGCGAGCACATATTCGTTGCGAATTCCTTGGGCCTTCTCGTGGACCTGTTGGTTGAATTCCGGATTGAACACCACCTGGGTGATTCCC
The DNA here is from genome assembly GCA_964440795.1 of uncultured Desulfobacterales bacterium. Lineage (GTDB taxonomy): Bacteria > Desulfobacterota > Desulfobacteria > Desulfobacterales. Next base: position 60,850 of record CAYTTQ010000003.1, read on the forward strand.
TCGCGATCTCGCAGGTCCACGAAGATTACCCCGCCGTGGTCTCTGCGGCGCTGCGCCCATCCCATGAGCACGACTTCTTGATTCACGTTGCCGCTGGTAAGCTCACAACAATGGTGGGTGCGTTTCATCCGACCCAGCGTATCTCTCAAGACGTGCTCCTTTCATTCGATGTCTCGACATGGCTACATGCCAAACCCGTCTCTCTTGCCGTTGCTTGGCCTTAAAGGTTCAACTGTTGGGCCAAGCAGGTTACCAAATCGGCCAAAGGGACTTTGTGTTGTTCTTTTGTGTTCAGGTTTCTTAATATGGCCTCACCTTGGTCCAGTTCCTGCTCACCGACAATCAATGCATAGGACGCCCCTAACTTATTGGCTCGACGCATCTGGGCCTTGAGGCTGCGATCGTGAAAATCCATTTCGGCGGGAATCCTTCGGGCCCGTAAGTCCTGAACCCAGCCGAATGCCTTTGCCTGCGCCCTTTCGCCTAGTGCGGCGACGAACAGACGGGGGGTGAGGCGAAATGTTTCTTGTTCAGGCAACAACAGTTCCTTGAGGCGATCCACACCCACGGCAAAACCGATCCCCGGCTGGTCCGGGCCGCCCATTGCCTTCACCAGCCCGTCATACCGCCCCCCGCCTGCCACGGCATCTTGGGCCCCGAGTGTGCCGGCCAGCACCTCAAAGGTGGTTCGTGTATAATAATCCAATCCCCGGACCATGCGGTGGTTGATACGGTAGGAGATGTCAAAGCGTTTCAGGCTTTCTTGCACCGTATCGAAGTGGTGTCGGCAATCGGTACACAAATGGTCTAAAATGGAGGGGGCGTCCGCCATAATGTCCTTACACGTCGGGACCTTGCAATCGAAGGCCCGCAACGGATTCTGGTCCCGGCGGCGAAGACAGTCCGCACAGAGGCCTTGAGAATGACGCTCGAGAAACGTTGCCAAGGCCTCGCCGAAATGGGGGCGGCAGGCCGTACAGCCGAGGCAGTTGAGGTTGAGTTCGATTCCGGACAGTGCCAGCCGGCCAAAAAAGGTCATCAACAAAAGAATCAATTCCGCATCCGCTCGGGGATCCTGAAGGCCGAATACTTCCGAGTTGATTTGGTAAAACTGGCGGTGCCTGCCTTTTTGCGGTCGCTCCCGTCTAAACATCGGGCCAAGGGTATAGAGTTTCTGGATCGGATCCCGGGCATATAGTTTATGTTCAACATAGGCTCTCACCACTGAGGCTGTGGCTTCCGGGCGAAGGGTCAGGGAGCTTCCGTTTCGGTCGGTGAACGTATACATCTCCTTTTCCACAATGTCCGTGGAGGTCCCGATACTGCGGGCAAAAAGCTCTGTCCGCTCCAACAGGGGAATGCGAATCTCTGCATAACCGAAATCGGCGAATATTTCCCGGGCCGTTGCTTCGATGTGTTGCCAAAGGCCCGTTTCTTCGGGAAGTATGTCTTTAAATCCCCTGATGAGCTTGATCATAGCTTAATCATTGCCTCTGATCCTTGTTGGGACCCACTTTTTGGGCCCCGTTCCATCATCGCGAGTGGGGCATGACGTGCTACCCACCACGATGTCGCCGGGCCCGTTTTTCGCAAGCCCCTACAAAAACTCTCTCTTGTAGGGTTTTGCAAGGCCGGAGTCAACAAAATTATGTGCCCCGCCCGGCCAACCGGGCTACTTGCGCCAGAACTCCGGTACAAAGAGGACCAACACGGTATAAATTTCCAGTCGGCCCAATAGCATACATAAGATCAACAACCACTTTCCCAATACCGGAATATGGGCGTAATTGTCGGTTGGCCCGACCATCCCCAGGCCGGGACCGATGTTGCCGATGGTGGCGACGACGGCGGCGAATGCCGTTGCCAGGTCTACCCCCATGGCCGCCAGCAAAAAGGAGCAAAGCACGAACAAACCGATGTAGAGCATGAAGTATCCCCAAATGCTGTGGAGGACCTCATCGGGAATGGGTCGTTTGCCCAACTTGACTTGGGTCACCGCCCGCGGGTGAATCAGGGAAAAGACCTGCTTGTAGGAATGTTTCAACAACAGCATGATCCGAAGACATTTCATGCCCCCGCCGGTGGAACCTGCCGATGCGCCAAGGAACATACAAAAAAGCAACAGGTGTTGGCACAAGGCGGGCCACTGTTCATAGTCCGCCGTTGCATATCCGGTCGTCGTAATGATGGACAGAACCTGAAACACACCGTAACGGATGGACTCGCCCAATGTTTCATATACGGTTCCATAGAGGCCGATGACCACGATGACACAAAACGCAATACACAGGCCGACGAAGAAACGGCATTCCGAGTTCCGCCAGAATGCCAGGGGTTGCCCTTTTATGAACTGATAATGCAAGGAAAAATTGATGCCCGCAAAGAGCATAAAAATAATAAATATGGTATCAAAATAGGGGCTGTTGAATGCGCCGATGGAGCCGTCTTTGGTGGAAAAGCCTCCGGTTGCCATGGTGCCGAAGGTGTGGCATAGGGCCTCGAACAGATCCATGCCTCCGGCCATGAGTAGCGCCGTTTCCAGCAAAGAAAAAAGTGCATAAACCTTCCACAAGACCATGGCCGTATCTCGAATGCGCGGTTTGAGCTTGTCCGGCACCGGCCCAGGCACTTCGGCCTTATAGAGTTGCATCCCGCCGATACCCAAGACGGGCAGGATGGCCAAGGAGAGCACGATAATTCCCATGCCACCGAGCCAATGGGTAAGACTCCGCCAAAACAGAAGCCCCCGGGGAAGGTTTTCGATCTGGACCAAGACAGAGGCGCCGGTGGTGGTAAAGCCGGACAGGGATTCAAAAACGGCGTCAGAGAAACCGGGCAATGCCCCACCCCAATAATAGGGAAGGGCGCCAAAAAGACCTGCCGCCATCCATCCGATGGCCACGATGCCCATACCCTCGCGATGCGTCATGGCCTCTTTCCTGGCGCCTCGAAAACAGGCACACAACACCAGTCCACCGGCAATCGTCACCCCGATGGATCGGGCAATGGGGATGGCGCTGCCGTCATGGTAGTAAAGGCCAAACAGCAACGGAAAGACCATGGTGCCGCCCAGAAAGAGCATCAGGATCCCCACCACATAAAGCGTGTATCGAAGACGCATCTAGAAATACTCCAGCTTGACCATGAGGGCCTTTTCTACTTGGGGGATTGCCTGGCGAGTCGACAAAATAATGATCCGGTCATCCGGTGAAATGACACTCTCGCCGGTGGGGATGATCACTTCTTGGTCCCGAATGATGGCCACCACCAACGCGTTTCGTGGAAAAGAAATCTTTTTGAGTGGTTTTCCTGCGATATCAGATGTTTCTAAGGCGACTGCTTCCAGGACTTCGGCTTCTTCTCCCTTGAGCGCCATGGCCGAGAGGACTTTACCCCGACGGATGCGGTGTAGGATGGTATTGATAGCGGCAAGGCGGGAGCTGACGACATGCTCGAGGCCGATCACCGCCACCAGGGGCAGATAACTGAACTTGTTAATCCGGGTGATGGTCTTATGCGCCCCCATCCGTTTGGCCAACAAGGCGGCGAGGATATTGGTCTCTTCATCGTCGGTCAGCGTAATCACAACGTCCATGTTCTGCACGTTTTCCTCCCGGAGGAGGTCTTGGTCCGATCCGTCACCCTGCAAGACGACGACTTTATTCAACTTTTCTGCCAGCTCCCGACATCGGTCGGCGTTTTTTTCGATGAGTTTGGTGTGAATGGACATGCCTTCGAGCGTCATGGCCAATTTGAGGCCCAGATTTCCTCCCCCGACCAGAAGGACCCGGTTGAACGGTTCGGCGCGCTTGCCAAACATCTTCAGGGCCGACTTGAGGTCCTTTTCTTCGGAGACGAAGTAGACCAAGTCGTCTGTTTGTAACATGTTGTCTCCGGAAGGAATGATCAGCTTTTCATTTCTGACAATGGCCCCCACAAGGACTTTCAGATCACCGGTTTTTGCACCAAGGTCGGTCAACTTGGTGCCGATTACCGGGGAATCGTCTTCCAACCGGACCCCCACCAGCTTAATACGCCCCTCGGCGAACTCACCCACATCCACGGCGCCCGGCACCCGGAGAAGGGTTTCGATTATCTTGACGGCCTCTTGCTCGGGATTGATGACGACATCGATTCCGTAGGGGTCCTGCATCAGAATCTCTTTGTACAGAAGGTATTCCTCGCCCCGGATTCGGGCCAGCTTCACGGTATTGGGGGATAACAGGCTTGCAAAAAATGCCGCCACCAAATTGGTTTCGTCACTGTCGGTAACCGCCAAAAGGATATCCGCTCCCTTAATGCCCGCTTCCTCCAGAATTACCGGACTGCTTCCGCAGCCTTGAACGGTTTGTACGTCCAGGCTTTCAAAGACCTGTCTCAACGCCTCGGGGTCCTTGTCTACAACAACCACATCCTTTTTTTCCATAGCCAGGCGGCTGGCAATGTGGAAACCGACTTGGCCGGCGCCGACGATAATGATTCGCAATGCCTTGTCCTCCGGGAAGCTTGGCGTAAAAAAACGCTGAACGTGTCTTGCCTGGGTGCGTGCGACGGATGGCCGCCGGTGCGTCTTAATCCTTCTAAAACGCCATCATCGCAATACTATAATCAGTATCCCCAGTCAACAACCGCTGGCGCTGCTGCCTTTTCACTTGACCTTTGATGTCCATGTTCTCTATATATGGCAGCCGTGAATGTCTTGCTCGTGGAAATAAATCCGTTTGTACCGGCCTGCACACCCATCTCCCTCGGGTACATTGCCGCCTATCTCAACGCCCGGGGATTCCATACGAAGATACTCACCATCGGCGAAGATACCCCGTGGTCGCGGGTTAACTTGGAAACCTTGATTCGGGATTTTCAACCTGCCCTGGTAGGGCTTTCGGCGTACCAGCGCACGATGTTGTATGTTTTGGGGTTCGCCGATCTGGTCAAGTCCGTAGATGAGGATATCAAGGTGGTGATCGGAGGGCCGCAAGCGACCTTTATGCCGTCGACGGCATTACTGGAAATGCCTGGGGTGGATTATATCTGCCGGGCTTCGGGGGAGGTTACACTGGCCGCCGTAGCGGAAGCGGTGGGATCGGGCACGCCGTTCACCGCCTTGGCGGGGGTGAGTTATCAACGTGACGGTGGCATATTTGAGTCTCCGGCCATAGCGGGTTGGACCGATTTGGATGACTACCCATCGCCCTATTTGAACGATGTTTTCGACTATTCCGGCATGAGAGAAGCCATCATGCTGACTTCCCGAGGATGTCCACACAACTGTATATTTTGTTATACCCCCCGGGCTTTTGATCACCAAATCCGTTTCCACTCCATTGACCGGGTTATTGAAGAGATCAAGTGGATAAACAGCCGGGGGATCCGACGGCTCTGGTTTGCCGATCCCAATATTTCTTTTCGATGGGATCGCGTCGAAATGCTTCTCGATCGGATATTGGTTGAGGGGTTGCACAACGACATATGGCTACAGACCCGGGCGGACCTGGTAAACCCGACCATGATGAAGATGATGAAACGCGCGGGTGTGGGGACCATCGCATTCGGGCTGGAATCGGCCTCCAAAAGGGTATTGTCGAAGTTGGGCAAGCATATCGCCGTGGAAAAGGTGGCTGAAGCCATCCGGTTGGCGCACAGCGAAGACGTGGATGTGGAGCTCTTTACCATTTTCGGACTGCCGAATGAGACCCTGTCGGATGCCATTGAAACCATCGAATTTGTAAAGAAAAACAATGTAAAAATAAGGGGTAATTCGAACTCACAGCAGATGCAGATATATTTTGGTACGCATATGGCCGAAAACTACACGACCTACGGGATCCGTCCCCTGAACGAGAAACGGCCGGCCTATCTGTCGATTGGATCCCAATACGAGACTGAAACGATGAGTCAGGCGGAAATGAAAAAAATTCAGGCGTTGTGGCGATCCGAATCTCTCGACCGGGGGCGACGTATCGTGTCGTGACGTTTTTTGTCTGAAATGGGATGATCGGTACTGGGTGACCAAACATGGACGCGCCGCCACTACAAAACATATATGTTGCCCTTGGGGACACAGCGGGTCAGAAAATGGACGTTCTGTGTGACATCTTGTCGGGCCTTTTGCCTTATGGAAACCTAACCTCCAACCTCTACTTGATTGCCGGGGGAATTACCGAAGGCATGCCTCAGGTTGAGCGTATCCAACGGGTGGTGAGTCAATACCTGAAGGAGAACCGTCTGACGCGGGTATATATTCATTTTGTCCACGCCCTGTATGCCGGAACCCCTAAGGACGTCGATTATTATTATCAGTATTATTATCAAAGCTGGAAACGATCGACTTGGGGATTCGACCGGGAGGGGTTCATGTATCAGGAAGTTCCCAGGCTGATGTTATTGCCGGTGATTGTTCCGGAAAAGGGAACCGACCCAACCGCGCTGGCGGGCCTTTTGGACCTGCTGAAAGGTGCGTTTTTTCTCCCCGGCTTATATGTGGGGCAACGTGAGGGAGCGTTGATCACGGATCCGGCGGTGGCGGAAAACGCGGAGAAGATATATGCGGCGGTCGGTGGCGTTGGGAACATACCGGAAATGGTTCAACGGTTATATTCGGAGGCCATCGTCGAGGATCTGTCCGCCAATCTCCAATCTCGAACCGGGTCCGTGAATGGCCCGTGCCCGCCGGGGATAATCATTTCGGCCTTTGAGGGGAAAGCCTACGCTTGTCTCGATGCCTATTGTCGGAACCAGCCTCTCATCGGCTACTTAAAGAATCCCGATGTCAATAGTTTGATGACGAGATACAGCGAATTTGTTCAGCAAGATCTCGGTTGCCTGAATTGCAAGGAGACCCGGGTCGAGGCATTGTCGCGTACCCCTTTGAACGGGGAAAAGGCCCGAGAGGCCGGGGCCCTCTTTTTCCGATTTGGATCGGATCGCCAAGAAGCGGGCGACTACATGCGTGCTATTGAGAGCTTCAGCAACTCGTTGAAACTCTCTCCCGAAGCGGAAGCGCCGGCGATTCATTTCCGACTGGGTGTATGTCTGATGAATATCGGCGATTACGACGAGGCGCTTGCGGCATTCGGAACGGCAGAACCCGCACATCACGACCAGCACTATTTCCATTTTTATACCGGACTTTGTTATTATGGAAAAGGAGAGTCGGCGGAAGCCGTCGAACGATTGGGCGAGGCGGTTCAAATGAAACCGCCGGCGGAAGACCTTGTCCGGATCCTCATTTATCTCGCCAGCTGTTATAACGATCTTGGCCGGTATGCAGACGCTGTGACGTCTTTGGAAGAGGCCAAACAGTGGGCGGGGGAGATGAAGGAGATTTACAGCATCCTGGGATTTTCTTATTTTCGGCTGCACGACTATGACAAGGCCGTAAAAAACTTGCAAACGGCGGTGGAGATCGACCCGGAGTCGGCTATAGATTATGCCAGCCTTGCCGCCAACTACCGAGAAAAAGGGGATTTTGAAACCGCCATATCCATGTTCGAAAAGGCATTGGAGATCGATGCGGACCTGGTTCATGCCCGGACGGGTCTGGAAGAATTGAGAAATCGCCTATGAAGGAACGGTTCGGAGCTTTGGAAGAAGCGTTGGGATATCACTTTACCGACGTTTACTACCTGTTTGAAGCGATGCAGCATAGCTCGTATGTTAACGAGCAACCCGATGCGACGCTAAAGGACAACGAACGGTTTGAATTTCTGGGTGACGCAGTTCTTGATTTGGTAATCACGCATATGCTCATGGACCATTTTCCCGACACCCGTGAGGGAGTTTTGTCGAGGATGCGGGCGCTTATCGTCAACGAATCCCAGCTTGCCGAGATTGCCAACGCGCTTCGGTTGGGAGAATACCTACTCTTGGGCAAGGGAGAAGCGCAAAGTCACGGGGAAAGAAAGAGTTCCATTCTCGCCGATTCCCTGGAGGCACTCACGGCGGCCGTGTATCTCGACGGGGGCTTCCGGGCGGCCTTTGGGGTGATCGCCCGGCATTTTTCCCGTGCCGTGTCCCGAGTCGGCAACCGCCTGGCGGTGGAAGATTTCAAAAGTCAACTCCAGGAATACGCGCAGGGTAAGTTTCGCCTCGTTCCGCGCTATAGAGTGGTCAGGGAGACGGGACCCGATCATGACAAGACCTTTGAGGTCAGTCTTGCCGTGGGAGATTTCCTTACCACCTTCGGCATAGGCAAGAGTAAGAAGGCCGCGGAGCAAAACGCAGCGTGCATGGCACTGGAAAAGCTCCAGGAGCGGTTCGGTTGACCGGCTCGACTGTGGCCTTCACCGGTAAGCCCTTCGTTATCCCCCTTTTTATTCCCCACATGGGATGTCCCAACCGGTGCGTCTTCTGCGATCAAAATACCATTGTGGGCGGCGGGCAAAAGCCGCCGTCCCCGTCGAAAGCCGCTGAAGCAATCGAACGCTTTCTTGTGTTCAAGAGGGAGGACCGCAGTTGGTCCGAGGTCGCCTTCTACGGCGGGAATTTCTTGGGTCTCCAGATCGATTATCGAAATGCGCTGTTGGCTGTGGCCCAGAGATTCGTAGACGAGGGGCGAATCGACGGTATCCGGTTTTCCACCCGTCCCGACACGATCAGCGAGGCCTCCGTCCAGGGGCTTGCGCCGTATCGTATCACCACCATCGAACTCGGGGTTCAATCTCTCGATGACCGCGTCCTGGCAGCCAGCCGGCGCGGACACACAGCGGAAGATAGTCGGCGCGCCGTTGCCGTATTGAAGGCCTGGGGAGGGGATATCGGCCTTCAAATCATGCCCGGGCTGCCGGGGGACACCCCGGCCTCCATAGAAAAGACCGGTCGGGGGATCGTCGAGTTGACGCCCGGGTTTGTGCGCATTTATCCCACCGTGGTGGTCAAAGGCACGGCCCTTGAGGGCTGGTATAGATCGGGGCGGTTTCGACCCCTGTCCTTGGACGCCGCCGTGGTCCAGGTTAAAGCCCTGTATCGCCTTTTTGAGGCCCGGGGCATATCGGTCATACGCATGGGGCTCCAGGGCAGCGACGATTTGGCAAAGCCGGGAAGTCTTGTGGCCGGGCCCTATCATCCCGCCTTCGGCCACCTTGTCTATTCCGCCCTTTTTCTGGACCGGATGATCGATCGCTTCGCGGCAATGGGGGCCCTACCGAAACGACTCAACGTGCGCGTCAATCCCCGGGATGTTGCCCGGGCCGTAGGCGAACGCCGTAAAAACATCCGTTTTCTTAAAGACCGGTTCCAACTGGAGGACTTGACGGTAATGTCTGATCCGGACATGACTATGGGCGGCCTGGACGTCGTGCCGCGAAAATAGCGGGGATATTGTTCGCGAGTAGACCCTATCCGTTTGACGGATTGTCGAGCTTTAGCCGCAGGGAAAAGAGGGTCCCGGTCATGATCAACACGCCGAAAAACGCAAATCCCCAAGCGAACATGCCGGCGTCGGCGAACAAACCGATTCCGACGGGAAAGGCGCCGCCGCCGAGAAGATAGGCCACGGGGATGGTCAGCGACACCGCCACGTTCCGGGCCCGCGCAGGGAGGATCGAGGACAGCGCGGCAAATCCTGCAGGAAAAAAGCAAACGGCCACCAGAGGCTGCAAAAATACAATGACGATAATCCAGGCCTTCGGGGCCAAACCCAATAGGATCGTCAGGATGCCCGTCAACAAGAAGACCGTGGCCAGCACGCGCCGAGGCCCCAATCGATCGGTCGCCCAACCGGCCGCAAAGGCGATGGCCACGCTTGAGATTCGAGACATCGATATCAATGTGTTCGCCCAATCCCGGGGAATATCGTGTTCAGCCACCAGGTAGAGGGGTAACATGGAAAAAACACCCATAGAACTCCCGATGGCCAGACCAAACAAGAGGGCCATAATCCAAAACGCGGGGTTGGATGTCAACGGTTGGAAGGATCGCCATTCGGGAGGCTGTCCCGGAAATCGGCCCCCTTGTCCGAAAAGGGCAAAAGCGACGGCCACCAGTAGGGAGACGGCGCCCATAAGGCCCAAAACCTGTTGCCACGAAACCCATGGCAACAGGGCTTCTGAAATCAACGGTACGGCGACAAAGGCCATGTTGGGGGCTATTTCGTGAATGGCCACCCCCTTGCCCCAGTCCTTGGCGCTGATCAGGGAGGTCAGGGTAGCGATTCCCGAAGGAAGATAAAGTCCTGCCGCCAGCCCCAAAATGAACAACCCCAGGCGCATTTGCCACAATCCGTGGCTTAAGGAGATTCCCAGAAGGGCTATACCCACCGCCAGGGCGGACAGGATGATGGTTCGGTAGTGCATCAGCCGAGACGATATGAGACCCGCCGCCATTAGCGACAGAAAATAGCCTGCAGAGATGAATACAAAGAGTGAGCCGGCTTGGCTGTGACTAATCTCCAAATCGCCTTCGACGGTGGGCATCAACGGTGACAAGACGATCCGGGAGGCAAAATTTAGAAAAAAGATGCTGGTCAACAACAAAAGCGGCCGGACTTGGGATCGAAACGACCCCGGTGTGTCGGGTTCAAATTGGGTCATTGGGGTTCCGGGTCTTATAATCGTTGAGTTCGTTGGAAGTCGTCCTTCCGAATACCGTCCAGCCGGAAGCAGAACCACTCCCTACCATATCACCAAGCAAACAAACAGTATAAACCCTAGGCAATGAGTATATTGACACTGCACGGTGCATGCGTTAAAAAAAGACTGGGTGTTATAAGCCTCACCCTTTCTAAGGCAGATTAAGTTCGTTGAAAGGTGTCGCGCTGAGTTTGCGCGTGTACACGGACCGTGAGGGAAATAGATGGAACCGGGCGACATTTACGAGTCTTGTCTAAAAGGCCACTTCCTTATTGCTATGCCCAGCTTGGCGGACCCCAATTTTTCCTACACCGTCAGCTACATCGCTGAACATACTGCAGAAGGGGCGATGGGGCTGGTTATCAACCGAATCCACCCGGAATTGAGTATGGATGTGGTTTTTGATGAATTATCGCTTAGTGCCGTTCCCGATCGGGCGGCGCTTCCCCTGCATCTGGGCGGACCGGTTCATACGGAACAGGTGTTTATCCTCCATGGCCCCCCCTTTGGTTGGGAGGCCTGTCAGCAAGTGACCCCAAATATTGCCCTCAGTAACTCCATGGACTTGATTGAAATGGTGGCTCAGGGGAGGGGACCCACGTCCTTTGTCATTGCGCTGGGATGCGCGGGATGGGGGCCGGGACAGTTGGAGTCTGAAATCATGGACAACGCTTGGTTGAGCTGCCCGGCCACCGAATCGATTCTATTCGACGCGGCGGTGGACAGTCGGTGGGCCGAAGCGGCGAAGTTGTTGGGAATCGATCCCCATCGGCTGACCCATGTCAGCGGTCACGCATGATTTGGTCAATGGGGCGTGGCAACCCAAATCCGTCAAGCCGTCTTGGCCTGACGAATTTCCGCGACTTGAACCTTGAGCATATAACGGTGGACCGTGTCGACGAATTCTTGATCCACGTCCAAGAAGGCACAGTGACACACGTGATCCGTATCGATGTCGACAATCTCGATCTTTGCCGATAAGGGTTGAGACTCGCCGGGCAGGGTAAGGTCGACCACCTGCGTATCCCCGATCTGAAAGCCGTTATCAAGGAACGCCACGCCGACGGCACCGATATTTTGCAAACGGACCGGTTTCCCCCGAAAGGAAATCTCAACGGGGGCGTGGGGTAACGGGGTGACGCGGAACGAGCGGCGTTGGTCCTCCGAGTGGAAGGAAAACGCCCGATTATCCTTTTTCTTTCTTTTCCAGAACAAACTCAACCCTCCTGTTTCTGGCCCGATTGGTGTCGGTCGTGTTGGGCAGCAATGGAAACAACGCGCCGTATCCGGTTGCCGTGAGGCGGTGGGGATTGATCCCTCTGCCGATCAGGTATCGAAGTACCGTCGTGGCCCGCACTGCCGACAACTCCCAGTTTGAGGGGAACTGCTCGGTTGAGATGGGGATGTTGTCGGAATGGCCTTCGATGCGCACATGATGTTCCGGATAACGCTTGGCGATAGCGGCGATGTCGTCCAGGATGGGCCCCGCCTTTGGGTTCAAATCAGCCAGGCCGGAGGGAAAAAGGATTTTTCCGGTTATCCGGATGATGACCTTGGACCCCTCCATGGATGCGACGATATGATCGCTGAGGCGCTGTTTTTGGACAAAATGTCGGACGTCTCGGTAAATGTCCTTCGACTTGAGTCCGATGATGTCTTCGAGAGCGATTTTCTTCTTTGTTGCGGCATCCTTCGACGGCGATCCGCTCAAGGTATCCGGCTGCTCTTCCTCATCGATAAGCTTTAGCAGACCTACCGAGGGTGCACTTTCCCCCAGGCTTACCTGAATCGACGACAGGGCTTTCTTAAATTTTTGAAGGTTCATGGAAGAAATCGAAAACAACAAAATGAAAAAGGTCAGGAGCAGAGTCATCAGGTCGGCATAGGTTACCAGCCATCCACCGGAACGGTCCTCCTCCAAGAGTGCTTCCATCGTATGCGTACTGCTATGCACCTTTATTTCCCCAGGGCACGTCGTTTCATCGGGCGACGAAGTCGTGCGGCGATATAGGAGGAAAGCTTCTCGTATACCAGCATGGGGTTGTTGTCGTCCATGATGGAGATTCCTCCCTCCGCAATAATTTCCAAATTAATGACTTCTAACAGGGTCCTTGACTTAAGCTTACCTGCCACCGGAAGGAAGAACAGCGTGGAAAGAAGCGATCCATAGAAGGTCGTCAAGAGGGCAATCGCCATCGCCGGTCCGATGGATGCCGGATCCTGGAGCTTACTTAACATTTGGATCAGTCCGATCAGGGTTCCCAACATGCCGAAGGCGGGGGCATAGACCCCCATTTTTCGAAAAACATCCTGGACCATAAAATGCCGTGTTTTCATGGCGTCGACCTCGATGGCCATGGTCTTGCGAAAAAGCTCTTCCTCCGAGCCGTCGGCGATGAGGTTACAGACCTTCTTTAGGAAAGACGATTCCGTCTTGACGTCTCCCAGTTTGTATATGCCGTCCCGGCGGGTGATATAGCAAAGGGAGATCATGGTCGCCACCATATCGTTGGGATCCCGCTTCTTTTCCAGAAACACAAAAAAGGCTGCGCGAAATGCCGAGGCGACATCGCGAATCTGAAAGGTAAGCAGTGTGGCTGCAATGGTTCCTCCGACCACCACCATGACCCCCGGGAGATTAAAGAAGTTATGGACGTTTCCACCGATAAGGATGGCGGTGATAATGAGACCGACGCCGGAAACCACTCCGACCAAAGATGCGATGTCCATTGAGCGCCCTTTCGTTCCGCTTGGCAGTATTGTGGGTTGTCGGTTAAGGGCTGTCGAACGCTTTGTTTAGAAGCCCCCGTAGACGATCAGACGACCCACAATGGGCCAAATTCATGCAGAAAACATGCCGTTCGGTCGATGTAAAACTTGTTGCGGGCAGACTGGTTGATTTTTGACAAAGAGGCGTATAGACTATACAGAGGATCAACCGGAGAGAAAACGGCGTTTTCCGGCAGGCTTCCAGGCGCCGGTAATACCAGTGGAATAGGAGGGTTTGCATGGCGGTAAAGAGGCGCATCACGAGAAAGCAATTGCTGAAAGAACCGGATACATTTATGACGTTTACGGGCAAAGCCGTTGCCTTCTTGACGGCCCATCAAAAACAGATTGGTTACTTGGCGGTAGGTCTCCTCGTCGCCGTCATTGCCGGGGCGGGATTCTGGTATTTTTCAGGGTTATCGGAAGACAAGGCCTATGCCTTGCTCAACGAGGGGTTGACGCATTACGGTCAGGCCGGTCCGGATCAGTCGGAGGGCCATTTCAACAAAGTGGCCCGGGAACGGTTACATCAGCTCGTTAGTGAATACGGATCGACAACGGCGGGGAAATTGGGCTGGAAACTGTATGGGGATGTCGGTTATGAGGCGGGGGAATATGATGCGGCGGTTAAAGCCTACGAAACGGCTCTGAATTCCTTGGCCGACTATAATAGTCTGTCCCCACTGATTTGGAACAGCCTGGCATATGCTTACGAGGGAAAACAGGATCTGAACGGGGCGATTCAGTGTTGGGAAAAGGTGGCCGGGTTTCCCGGAACGGTGGCCAAGTCGGATGCCTATTTCAACCTGGGACGCATGTATGAGCAGCGGATGGACGATGAAAAGGCGGAAGCGGCCTACCGGAAGGTGGTTGAGGAATTTCCCGATTCCGTGCACGCCGATGTCGCGCGAGCAAAGTTGGGGCGGCTTCATGGGTAACGGGGGATAACGGCGGCGGGTTTTTGCTTGACACCCCCCTTGAAATCGGCTATGTGTGCCATCTTATGATAACGTGGTGTTTTCTCATTGACTTTAGGAGGCGTTTTTTCAGGGCTGTCGGCTTCTATTTTAAGAGGCCTGCCCATGGGCCTTCCTAGGTCTGAGGCTGGCTGGTAGATACCAACCATGGGTAGGCGATAAGAAGCACCCCGTGGTTTTTACATAAATCTTGAAAAAGGCCGTGGGGGGTAGACTCCATGGCTTTTTTCATTTTGTTATGGTGGAGGTGTCCGGATGATTTATGACGAGGAGTTTGAGACGTTACCCAGGGAAGCGATTGAAGCGATTCAACTTAAACGGCTTCAGGATCTGGTAGAACGGGTGTATGCCACGGTTCCCTTTTACAAAAAGGCCTTTGATGACAAGGGAATCAAGCCGGGCGATATACGGGGGGTGGCCGATTTGAACAAGCTGCCCTTCACGATGAAACAGGACCTGCGGGATAATTACCCATTCGGTATGTTCGCCACCCCATTGGATAACGTGATTCGCATCCATGCCTCGTCGGGAACCACCGGTAAGCCGACCGTCGTGGGATACACCCGACGAGACATCGATACGTGGTCGGAACTCATGGCACGAACACTGTCTGCCGCCGGCGTTCATAGAGGGGATATCGTACACAACGCCTATGGCTATGGGCTGTTTACCGGGGGGCTCGGTTTTCACTACGGTGCGGAAAGACTCGGCGCGTCGGTCATACCTGTTTCCGGTGGGAACACGAAACGTCAAATCTTGCTCATGAAGGATTTCGGTCCGACCGTATTGACCTGCACGCCGTCTTATTCCTTACATCTTTTTGACGTGGCCAAGGAGGAAGGGGTCGACTTCAAAGACCTGAAGTTTCGAGTCGGCGTCTTCGGGGCGGAACCCTGGACGGAAAATATTCGCAATGAAATGGAAACCAAGCTGGGCTTGGATGCCATGGACATTTACGGCTTAAGCGAGATCATGGGGCCCGGCGTGTCGGTGGAGTGCCTGGAGGCCAAAAACGGTCTCCACATATTTGAGGATCATTTCATTCCCGAAATCATCGATCCTTCCACCGGAGAGCCGCTGCCGTATGGACAGGTGGGAGAGTTGGTATTTACCACCCTGACCAAACAGGCCTTCCCCTTGATCCGGTATCGTACTCGAGATCTGTCCGTGATTTACCGGGAGCCCTGTCGGTGTGGTCGTACGCTGGTGCGAATGGGCCGCATCATGGGCCGTTCGGACGACATGCTGATCATTCGAGGGGTGAACGTGTTTCCCTCTCAAATAGAAAGTGTGTTAATGAGCCGGGAGGATATTGCGCCCCATTACGTATTGATCGTGGATCGCAAGGAACACATGGATACCCTGGAGGCGGAAGTAGAGATCAAAGAGGAGGCATTCTCCGACGCGGTGAAAGATCTCCAAAACATCGAGCGTGATATTGAAAAGGACATTAAGGACCTACTGGGTGTGTCGTGTAAGGTTCGGTTGGTGGAACCCAAGACCATTCAACGCAGTGAAGGCAAGGCGCAACGGGTGATCGACAGGCGAAAGGTTTAGACACAAGGAGGGGGTTATGCGAGTCGAACAAATTTCTATATTCTTGGAGAACAAAGCGGGGAGATTGGCGGAAGTGACCCGAGTGCTGGCCGAGGCGGGAGTGAACATTCGGGCGCTTTCTCTGGCGGACACGTCGGACTTTGGTATCTTGCGCCTTATCGTAAACGACAACGACCGCGCCAAAGCGGCTTTGAAAGAAAATGGGTTTACCGTCGGGAAGACGGACGTGGTGGCCGTGGAGGTGGATGATCGGCCCGGCGGACTGGGCCGTATCTTGAGCATTTTGAGCAAAGAAAAGATCAATGTGGAGTATATGTATGCCTTTGTTCAGCACAGCGGCAAGGACGCCGTCATCATATTCCGCTTCGACGATATCGATGGCGCGGTGAAACTCTTGACTGAAAACGGTGTAAAAGTGATCCAAGGGAAAACCGTCTATACGATGTAGACGGTTTGGCAAGTTGCTTTCCAGAAACAAAAAAGGGGGAATGTCATTATGAAGGCAAAAAGCAGTATGGACAAAGGAATCGCGTGCCTGTTGGTCGTCGGCATGGTCTTGACCTTAATGTGGATATCTCCGCAGGTAGTTTCTGCCGCGGATTCCTACAAGATCGGCGCCGTTTTTTCGGTAACCGGTCGGGCGTCTTTCTTGGGTGATCCTGAAAAGAAGACGATGGTGATGCTTCAAGAAAAGGTCGACGAGCAGGGGGGGATAAACGGCCATCCTGTGGAAGTGGTTATCTATGACGACGAGGGAGATTCCACGAAGTGTGCCCTGGCTGTTCGGAAACTGATTACCCGGGACAAGGTCTGCGCCATTATCGGTCCTTCACTTAGCGGGCTGTCTCTCGCCGTTTTGCCGGAGGCGCAAAAACACAAGGTTCCCATGGTTTCTTGTGCCGCCAGCTATAAAATCGTTACCAAGGACCCGGAAACGGGGGAACAGTGGAAATGGGTGTTCAAAACGCCGCAGTCGGACAGTATGGCCGTGGAGTCGATTTACACTCACATGAAAAGCCACGGCCTGTCTAAGATCGCTATCATGTCCGCGACCAGCGGGTTTGGTGCGTCCGGTCGCAGCGAGTTGCTGCGTTTGGCACCCGAATATGGAATGGATATCGTGGCCGATGAAAAATATGGGCCCAAAGACACGGATATGTCCGCCCAGTTGACCAAGATCAAGGGGAAGTCTCCCGAGGCCATCGTGAATTGGTCTATCGGGCCTACCCAGGTGGTGGTGGTCAGAAACTGGAAGGAACTGGGAATGACCGGGGTGACCTTCTATCAGAGCCACGGCTTTGGGAGTCGTAAAAATATCGAACTGGCCGCCGGTGCCGCCGAAGGTGTCTACTGTCCCCTCGGTGCGTGCAACATCCCCGATGTGCTCCCGGCGGATCATCCACAAAAGGAAGTCACCGCCGCTTACAAAAAGGCCTACATGGCCAAGTACGGTGAACCGGTCTCCTCCTTCGGTGGCCACGCATGGGATGCGTTTTCCTTGGTGGTCAATGCTTTGGAAAAGGTCGGGTGTGATAAGGAGAAGATCCGAGATCACCTGGAAGGTACCACCGGGTTTGTCGGTCAACATGGGGTGTTCAATTTTTCTCCCAAAGACCACAACGGTCTGGATAAGGATGCCTTTCAAATGGTGGTGGTAAAGGACGGGGACTGGGCACTGGCTGACTAGGGTGTCTCCTTTTTTGTTGGGAGCCTTTAGTATACGAGCCGATCGGTAATCATGGAAATCACCCTATTTGGTCAAATCATTCAATATGCCGTCACCGGCATCACCATCGGGAGCATTTATGCCATGGTGGCCATCGGATTTAACACCATTTATAATGTCACGGAGGCCATCAATTTTGCTCAGGGGGAGTTCGTCATGTTGGGCGGCCTGCTTATGGTCTTTTTTCGGGTCGGCCTTCAAATTCCCACCGTTCTGTCCATTCCCCTTACCGTCGTGGTGGTGACGGTGGTGGGCATGTTATTGAACCAGTTGGCCATCAAGCCGATTCGTCAACCCTCTGTGCTGTCGATCGTCATCGCCACCATTGGAGCCTCTTTTTTTATTCGCGGCATCGCCATGATGATTTGGGGCAAGACGCCCTTTGATCTGCCGCCGTTTTCGGGACGGAATCCGCTCCCTTTTTTAGGTGCAGTGATTCAGCCCCAGGGATTGTGGGTCATGGGATGCCTGGTGGTTGTGGTGATTGTGCTTACCATTTTCTTTGACCGGACCATCACGGGAAAAGCACTCAGGGCCTGTGCGGTGAATCCCAACGCCTCCAGCTTGGTGGGGATCAATGTGCGATTCATGGTGTTGATCTCCTTTGCTTTGAGTGCGGCGGTAGGGGCCTTGGGCGGGATCGTAATCACCCCCATTTCGCTTATGGAATATGACCGGGGCGCCATGCTGGCCGTCAAAGGATTTTCGGCTTGTGTATTGGGCGGTATCGGCAATTTCCCCGGTGCCGTGACCGGCGGACTATTGATCGGACTCATTGAGTCTTTCGGAGCCGGCCTGATATCTTCGGGGTACAAAGATGTTTTCGCCCTGTTGGTCTTGTTGGCTGTCTTGTTTGTCCGACCCAATGGCCTGTTTGGGAATATAGAGATCAGCAAGATCAAGAAGTTCTAAAGCACCTTGCATTAAAACCGATGACCGGACAAAAGCAAACCAAAACAGATAAGACGGGCACTCAGTTGGTCGGCTTCTCGCTGGCCATACTCCTTTTTCCCCTCTTCGCGCGACAGGTGAGCTTCTTTGAACACTATGTGGACGTGATGGTCTTCGTGGGGATAAACAGCCTTGTCACTATGGGACTGTGCCTGCTTATGGGGTACGCCGGACAGATTTCCCTGGGGCATGCGTCGTTTTTCGGTCTGGGCGCCTACATATCAGGCGTGGCCACCACCCGATACGGAATGGACCCATGGGTGTGTGTGCTTCTGGGTATTTTTGTTTCCGCCGGGGTTGCACTGGTCATCGGGGGGCCTTCACTCAAGCTCCGGGGGCATTACCTGGCCATGGCCACCCTGGCCTTTTGTATTATCGTGACGACCGTACTTAACGAGAATGTGACCATTACCGGCGGACCGGACGGGTTGGCTTTTATTCCCGGCATAGGTCTGTTTGGATATCCCCTCGATTCGGTAACCAAGTATTACTACTTTGTATGGGGCGTGGTCCTGGCGGTTCTGATGGTCTGTTTGAACGTGATCCGATCCCGGGTTGGGCACGCCCTGCGCTCGATCCATGACAGTGAATCGGCCGCCAGTTCGGTCGGGGTGAATGTCGCCAAATACAAGATCCATGTCTTCGTATGGTCTGCCGTCATGGCGTCTTTTGCAGGGAGTCTTTACGCCCATTATTTAAACTTCATCAATCCCTCGAGTTTCAATCTTTTCGTTTCCATCAAGCTTCTCATCATGATCGTACTGGGCGGGATGTACAGCCTTTGGGGGGGGGTCGTGGGGGCCATGCTCATTACGTTTCTGGGGTATGAGTGGCTCCATTATTTCGAAGATGCCGAAGTGGTTGTGTACGGACTGATCGTTTTGGTTATTATTATTTTTATTCCCGGCGGCCTGGCTTCCTTACCGGAAAGGGCAAACCGGTTGTGGGCCGAAAGGGCGGATTCATCCCGTCAAAAGGCTAAACGGTTTGTTTAATATGGGAGTTCTCCGACAGGTGTCTAAAGATCAGGCCAAAAAGAACGCTGAATATCGATTACTTCTTCGACCACCGGAGGGGGTGGGACCGCTTCCCACGCCGTCAGCGCCTCCGGGGTGAGAAGACTTTCGCCGCTCAGTTCGTTGAGTACATACGTTGTCGACGTTTGTAGGCCGGCGAGATGATAACCGCCTTCCAAGGTCAGGGCAAGTCGTCCGGAGCAACAGGAGTCGGCGAGGTCCATCAGCATACGGGTCAAGACACCGTAGCCCTTTGCGGTCACGTTCATCCCGCCTAAAGGGTCATCGATGTAGGCGTCGAATCCTGCGGATATGAGGATCAGCTCCGGTTCGAAGGATTGGGCGATAGGTACCAGAACCCGTTTGAATATCCAGAAATAATCTGAGTCTTTCTGACCGGGCGGCAACGGAACATTTACGGTAAACCCTTTGCCCGGCCCCCGCCCAACCTCTGTGGCACTGCCGCTGCCCGGATAGTGCGGAAACTGGTGTGTTGAAAAGTAGAGGACATTCGGGTTTTCATAAAACGAATTTTGCGTACCGTTTCCATGATGCAGGTCCCAGTCAACAATCAATACCTTCTTCACCGAGTAGGTATGCACGGCATATTCAGCCGCGCAGGCCACGTTGTTGAACAGGCAAAAGCCCATGGCCCGGTCTCTTTCCGCATGGTGCCCCGGGGGTCTGACAAAGGCGAACCCGTTGCGTATCCGTCCATCGAATATGGCATCCAACAAAACGAACTGTCCACCCACCGCCATCCTTGCCGCTCGGTTCGACCGTGACGTGGTTTGGGTGTCCGGGTCAAGAGAGACTTGGGGTTTGCCTTCAGTCGCAGCTATCCGCTGGATATGATGCCTGCTGTGAACCCAGGCCACAGCCTCGTCATCGGCTTCCCGGGGGGCCAAGACCAAGAACCGGTCCTTCATCTCCGGGCTGTCCAGTGCCTCATGGATAACCTCAAGCCGCCTGGGACTTTCCACGTGGGGATAGTCGGCGAGGTGTTCGGTATAGATGGGATGGCGTATGACACCGGTTTGGATTGGCATGGCGGGATTTCCTTTCTATTTTGAATGCTGCCTCCCGGCACGATTCGGTTTCACCGTTCACGACGGGCACAATTTGCCGCCGAATCGTTGGTTTTCCGACGCCAATCGTTCCAGATACCGTCGAAACCACCCCTTCTTGGTTTTCTTTTGGTGATTGGCTGCCTGGTCTTCGTCCGACATGGCTTGTTCCCTCCCCGAATGACTGTATGCCCCTATTCTATATGTCTCGGTAAGATCTGTAAAGGGTAAGGGTTCGCGCAAAAATAACTTCACAGAATGGGCGCTCGGATTTGGTTCGGA